>JAWOGX010000264.1:0-12170 GCA_046496455.1 Bacteroidales bacterium
CTACGACAGCAGCCTCGGTGGGTTGGGTTCCTGCCGCCTGGTCCGTGGTCGGAGAATCCGGCGTAAATCAACGCACGCCCGATCTGGCCGGCATCATCCAGGAGATTGTCAGCCGGCCGGGATACAATGCCGCTGGTGCAGTCAGCATCATCATTACCGGCACCGGGACAAGGACCGCAGAAGCCTATGAAGGATCGGCATCCATGGCGCCACAGCTGGTGGTTACCTACACACCTGCCAATACACCGCCAACTGTTGTCCTGACCAGCCCTGTCAATGGCAGCTCTTTCGATCAGGGGAGTCTGATTACCATCACAGCCGGTGCATCCGATGCCGACGGTACTGTGGCAAATGTGGAGTTTTTTATTGATGGTATATCCATCGGCACAGACAATACCGCTCCATATGCCATTGACTGGACTATCGGGACAGGAATGTTTGAAATCACTGCCGTAGCCGCCGATAACTCAGGGGCCTTCACCACATCACCACCGGTTACAGTAACCGGGACTCCTTTAAGCAGTGAGGTCGTGCTGAGCTATGATGACTTCGAAAGCGGTTGGGGCAACTGGACATCCGGCGGAATTGACTGTTTCATCGCCAACAATGCCACTTATGCCCACCAGGGTACCAAATCGGTTAACATTCAGGATAACTCCGGTGTCTCTTCATCATTCTATCACACCAACAGTATTGATGTCACCCCGTATAACCAGCTCAGGATCGAATTCTGGTATTACCCGCTCGGGATGGAAAACAAGGAGGATTTCTGGCTGCAATACTTCGATGGGACGACCTGGGTTACCGTCAAAACATGGAAAACAAAGACCGATTTTAAAAACGGGCAGTTTTACAGTATTATGCTGACCATCACCAACCAGCAATACACCTTCCCGGCCAATATGAAACTGCGGTTTATGTGCGACGCATCGGATGATACCGATGACATCTTCATAGATGAGATAACGGTGACAGGCATTATCGGCGGAAGCAACATGAAGATGGCCCTGGTTGACGATAACCCTTCAGATGCCACTGAATATAGTCTTGAGGTCTACCCCAATCCAGCTTCAAACCAGCATTTGATCATACAGCCCAACGGATTTGCCGGCACATCAACCATCAGCCTGATGGATCTCAGCGGACGGGTTATCGCATCGCAACAATCCGAAGAATCCGCTGAGATAACATTCGATTCCAGTTTGCTCAAAAGGGGAATGTATCTCGTTATCATCCAGAACCACGAAACGACCCTCACGAAAAAACTGATCATCAGATGAGTTGTGAGTCGAGAGTCAATACTGAACACTTGACTCTCGACTCTCAACTCTCGACTGAAGACTCCATTAACATTATTTAACATTGAATTCCAGTGGCTTTCGCTAGTTCCTGCTACTTTTGATGCTGAAACCATAAAAGCAGGACATGACTGATTATCATATAAATATCAGGGAGTTAAACGATAAGATCGCCTCCCGCAGCGGGTTCGTTGACGTGATCAGAAAGGAGATGGACAAGATGATCATCGGGCAGGAGCAACTGAAAGAGAGCCTCATTGTTGCCGTGCTTGCCGACGGCCATGTTTTGCTGGAAGGGATGCCCGGGTTGGCCAAGACCCTGGCAGTGAAGACCCTGGCAAGCATCATTGATGCACAATTTGCCCGGATCCAGTTCACACCAGACCTCTTGCCGGCTGACCTGATCGGAACGATGATCTATTCTCCGAAGAGCGAGGAGTTCAAAGTGCGGAAAGGACCCATCTTCTCCAATTTCATCCTTGCCGATGAGATCAACCGCTCGCCGGCGAAAGTTCAGAGCGCATTGCTGGAGGCGATGCAGGAGAGGCAGGTCACCATAGGTGGAACCACTTATCCCCTCCCCGACCCTTTCCTGGTACTGGCCACACAAAACCCCATTGAACAGGAAGGCACTTACCCGCTCCCTGAAGCCCAGACTGACCGCTTCATGCTCAAAGTGCTGATAGATTACCCTGATCAGGATGAAGAAAAGAAAATTCTTCGGCAGCAAACGGTAAATGAACTGCCAACAAACCAGATGGCTGTCAATCAGACAGAAATCAGGGAAGCACGCAAACTTGTCCGGGAAATATATCTGGATGAGAAAATTGAACAATATATTACCGACATCGTATTTGCCACCAGGTATCCCGACCGGTATAATCTTGACCATTTCTCAGGCCTTATTCAATACGGTGCATCTCCCCGGGCGAGCATTTTCCTGGCCCTGACGGCTAAGGCAACAGCCTTCATCAACCACAGGGGCTTCGTTATCCCCGAAGACATCAGAAGTGCATGCCATAATGTCCTCAGGCACAGGATCGGGCTCACTTATGAAGCCCTGGCAGAAAACCTCAGCACTGAAGAGATCATCACCGAAATCCTCAACCAGGTAGAAGTGCCCTGATCATTATGACAGACACCGCTGACATACTCAGGAAAGTCAGAAAGATCGAAATACGCTCCCGTGGACTGACCGACCAGATCTTCACCGGGCAATACCATTCGGCTTTCAAAGGGAAAGGTATGGCATTCAGCGAGGTGCGGGAATACAACTACGGTGATGCCATCAGGGATATTGACTGGAACGTAACGGCAAGATTCAACCACCCCTATGTGAAGGTTTTTCATGAAGAGCGTGAACTCACCGTGATGCTTCTGGTGGATGTGAGCGCCTCCAACCTCACAGGATCAGGCGAAAGGATCAAACAGGAAAGGATCACTGAAATAGCTGCCCTCCTCTCCTTTTCAGCAATTAAAAACCTTGACAAAGTCGGGGTAATCTTCTTTTCCGACAAAGTTGAGAAATTCATCCCTCCCAACAAGGGCGCGCAGCATATTCTGCTTATCATCAGGGAACTGATCCATTTTAAACCCAGGGGAAACAAAACATCCATTGCCACCTCCCTCCGATACCTTACCAACATCATCAGAAAGCGGTGCATTGCATTCCTCATCACAGATTTTATTGATGAGAACTTTGAGGATGCGCTGAAAATCACCAATAAAAAGCATGATCTGGTTGCCATCAGGGTTTTTGACCCTATGGATGAACGTTTACCGGGCAGCGGACTTTTCAGGTTTGCTGATGCAGAATCGGGGACTTCAGCCTGGATTGATACCGCCTCACCCAAAACCATTGCTGCATACCAAATGCTGCAGGAACGGAGGAATGACGCGATACGCGCAGCATGCAGGAAATCGGGGGTTGATCTTGTTGATGTCTCAACAGCTGAAGATTATATCAGGCCATTCATCAGGTTGTTTAAAAAGCGGGGGGCAAGGCGATGAATTCACTGCCCAAATTTCATTCCCGTTGCATGCCCTCTCTATTTTTGGTGATACTTCTGATTGTTGCTTTCGGGAATACTGCTGCGCAGGAGGTTTCAGTACAGATCCAGAGCAATCAGAGCAGGTACCTGATTGGTGAGTATGCCCCTGTGCACATCCGGGTCAATGCCGACCGTATGCTACAGATCATGTGGCCGGAACTTACTGACACCATGGCCAGGGGGCTGAGAATCCTGAAAAGCGAACCGGTTGACACCGTCACCGACCCTGACGGGATCGCACACTACCAGTTGACATTCATCGTAAGCGCATACGACACGGGCAAATATGTGATCCATCCGATCACCATCCGGTATCAGCCTCATGGTATAAGCGAAATCCGGGAAGCGAGTACCTCCTACCTCACACTTTTCTTCGACAGCGTCACTGTGGATGAAGAAGCAGCGCTGCGCGGCATCAAAGACCCTATGGCGATTGGCTTTAGTATAATCGAAATCTTACTGCTTGTTCTGGTTTTGATTCTCATCCTGATCGCCGCCCGGCTTGTGATCCGGTATTACCGTGGAAAAGGGAAAACAAAAACAGTTCAACCCGAGAAATCAATGGTGACGGTTGGTCTTGAGCCCTGGGAGCTGGCCCTTGAGGCGTTGCAGGCATTGCGCCAATCATCACTCTTAAGGGATGGCCAAAACAAGGAATTTTGGGTGGGATTGTCGGGGTTGCTGAGGGAATACATCCATTCCGGTCTGGGTATAAATGCCCCTGAACTTACAACACGGCAAACTCTCCGGGGACTCTCCTCTCACCCTATGGTTAACGCTTCACTTCTTGCCCACATTACTGGCCTGCTTCAGCTTGCCGATATGGTAAAATTTGCCAGGGCGCTGCCTGCACCGGAAGAGAGCATTGCAATGACAGACCATGCTGCGGCATTTATAGCCGGCACTGCTCCGGCCCATGTAAAACCCAACGAGGAGAAGGAGGAGCAGAAATGATGTTCAACGGTTTTACCCTCGAGCACCCCTGGTGGCTTACCTCCCTCCTGATCATCCCTTTGTGGATGTTTATCCAACGACGCCGGCGCCGCGACCTTTATCCCTCCATCAGGGTCTCAGACCTGGAAATCATGCAGGCAGCGATGCGTTCGTCACGACAGATCTGGCCGGGCATTGTTAAAGCTTTGTTCTTTTCTGCCTTTGCCTTCCTGGCCATCGCCATGGCAAGGCCGCAGATACCCTCAAACCGAAAGGGAAATGAGACAAGAGGCATAGACATCATCCTCGCCATGGACATATCGGTGAGCATGCTTGCAAGGGATTTCAGCCCCGACAGACTTGAAGCCTCCAAAGCGGTTGCTGCACGGTTTATCCATGAGCGGGGCCCCGACAGAATCGGCATCGTGATCTTTTCAGGCCAGAGTTTCACACTCTGCCCCCTTACCGCCGACAAGGCAGCACTTGTAACGCTCCTCCAGCAGGCCCAGGCAGGGTTCATCGAAGATGGCAGTACAGCCATCGGCGATGGCATTGCCACTGCCATCAACAGGCTTCGTGACAGTGATGCCAGGAGCAAGGTGATTATCCTGCTGACCGATGGAGAGAATAATGCCGGCAACATTGATCCCATTGAAGCCGCCGAAATTGCTGCCCTCTTTGGCATCAGGCTCTACACCATCGGCGTCGGATCAAGAGGTACAGCCATCGGGCCCGTCCGAATCATTGAAGGGAATATCATTTTCGGCCCCGTCACTGTCGATATCGATGAAGGCACACTGAAAAAAGCTGCTGAAATTGCCGGGGGTATGTATTTCAGGGCAATTGATGAAAATGCCCTGCTCGACATATACAGGGAGATTGATAAACTTGAAAAGAGCAGGCTTGACACAGGAAAGAAATTCGCAAAAATGGAACTCTTTCCCTGGTTTCTCTTTGCCGGGCTCATCACGATGTTCGCTGCCTGGTTGATCCGTTTTGTTTTTATAAGAACAATACCGTAAGAACATGCTGCATTTTGCAACCCCATATCTCCTTTGGCTCTTATTGCTTATCCCGGCAATTGTAATTCTCTACCTTTCCTATCGATTTTGGAGGAAAAAGAGGCTTGCAGAACTGGGGCAGCCTGATGTGGTGCGTACCATCATGACCGGTACAGACACATACCGGCACCGTTACAAGATTATCCTTCAGCTGATGGTTTTCGGCCTTATGATTATTGCAGCAGCACAACCACACGTTGCCGGCAAAGCTCAGAAGAGAACCATAAAGGGCAGCGATGTGGTGATCTGCCTCGATGTATCCAACAGCATGATGGCTGAAGACCTCAAACCGAACAGGCTCATCAGGGCACGGCAGTCACTGGCTTCATTGATCCGGCAGTTTGACAGGGAGCAGGTTGGCTTGATTGTATTTGCCGGGGAGGCCTATATCCAGGTGCCCCTTACCGTGGATAAATCGGCAGCGGTTATGTTGCTCAACAACATCAACGCCGGAGATATTTCATACCAGGGAACGGCCATTGCGGATGCCATTAGCCTGGCAGTCAGATCATTCAATCCGGAAGCAGGAAAGAATGCAGGCAGGGCAATCATTCTCGTTACCGATGGCGAAGATCACGAAGGGAGTGTGGTGGAGGAGGCAAAACTTGCAGCTGAACAGGGGATTCCAATTTTTACCGTTGGGATCGGAAACCCCAACGGTGCTCCGATTCCGGTGTATGAAGACGGCATACTGACAGGATATCGCAAAGACAGCCAGGGGAATACCATTATTTCATCCCTGAATCCAAAACTCCTTGCAGATATCGCTGAAATATCCGGCGGTCAATTTTTCCTTTCCGCCAATCTGAACTCTGCCATGCAACGCATCAGGAGTGAAATTGACCGGATGAACCAGGGGGAGCGGACAGTGCTTCTCCCTGATCAGTATGCGCATCAATATGGTTGGTTTGCAGGACTCGCTCTGCTTTTGCTTGCCATTGAGCTGCTGATTCCCTATCGCGGAAGCAGGAAGAGCATACTTGAGAAATTTTCGGGGTATATAAGATGAAGAAAGGTTATGTTATGATGTTATTAACAATGAATACCAGAATAAGGAAACATATATTGCTCATTGTTCTGGCCACTTGCACTCAGCTCCCGGTCATTGGCCAGGATGGGAACAGGATGCAGCTCCGTTCAGGCAACAGGTCTTATGAGAAGGGGGATTACGCCATTGCCGAAGGGCATTATCGTAAGGCCCTCGGAAAGCAACCCGGATCAGTTCAGGGGGGCTACAATCTGGGTGGTGCGCTTTATCAACAGGGCAAATTCCCCGAAGCCCGGGACCAGTACCGCTCGCTACTGAGTGGCAAACATGATTCGCTGACCATGAACAGCCTATGGTACAACTTCGGCAATGCATCTGTGATGCAATACCTGAAATCCATGGAATCCGGCAGTAAGGAAGCAGGGGAATTTCTTGAACAGGGGATTGAAGCATACAGTGAGGCATTGCGATACGACCCGAAAGACGAAGATGCCCGGTACAACCTCACGAAGGCACTTCAGCTCAGGAGGCAGCAACCCCCGAAGCAGCAGCAGAATCAGTCGGAGCATGAACAGGACAAACAAAAACGGGAGCAGCCAATGCCGGAAACAAAAATGAAGGAGGAGGAAAATGAACAGAAGGCACCCCCTCCGCCGGCGGGGAAGATCAGCAGGGAGGATGCGGAGAGAATGCTGAATGCAATCAGGGAGAAAGAGAAGAAGACTGCGGAACAGATCAACGAACGGGAACGGAGAAGGGTAACACAGGGCAAACTGAACGATTGGTAAACACAAAACCATGGAAAGACAAATTCGGTATATTGGATTCATGCTGATTTCACAACTCCTGCTGTGTCAGATAAGTTTTGGCCAGGAGGCAAAGACGGAGTTCAGTGTGAGTGCTCCGGAAGAAGCAGTGACAGGACAGGCTTTCCAGGTAGTTTTTGAGCTGAACCGGGTTGCAGACCATTTCGAAGGCCCGGAAATCAAAGGGCTGGAAATCCTTGGTGGACCGGGATATTCGGAAAGCAGGCAGGTCGCAATGATTAATGGCAAACAGACTGCCACAGTCAAGGTAACCTATACGTATGCCATGAAAGCCCTGGTCAGTGGTACGGCTGAAATTGGATCCGCTTATGTCAGGATTGGACGAAAAACCTACAGAACAAAACCTGTCAGCATTGCTGTAACCGGAAAGCCCCCGGTACACGAGGGAGAATGGGCAGATCCCGGCAAATCAGGAGGTGATATCTTCATTGCAAACCTGATCACCAACAAAAGCCCTTACAAGGGTGAAGTCATCGTTCTCACGCAGAAACTATACACAAGACTTTCAGTGAACAACATAGGCAGTGTGAAAATGCCGGCCTTCCACGGTTTCTGGTATGAGAATATCGAAATCGGCAATTACGAAGTAGTGCAGGAAAATTACCAGGGGAAACTTTACAATACATTGGTGCTAAGCCGCACTGTGCTTGTCCCACAGCGCACCGGCAAGGTGGTGATTGAACCTTCGACAGTCATGATTCAGCGCGTGGTTGAACGGACAGTCGACCGCCCTTTGTGGGGGGGGGTCATCCAGCAGCGCGTACGTGAACTTGTTGACAATGAAATCAAAAGCAGCAGCATAACCTTGGATATCAGAGAATTGCCGACACCGGGCAGACCTGACAACTACACAGGATCGGTAGGAAATTTTGCCATGGAAGCAGATCTTTCAACAGATAAAGCAGTTGTCGGTGAACCGGTTGAACTTCGGATAAGGATTTCCGGCAAAGGAAACATCAAATTGCTTGATGAGCCCATCATCAACTTTCCCCCTGGCCTCGAAATGTTTGATCCTGAAATCACCGGCAAGGTAAATGTCAACACCGCCGGCATGTCCGGAGCAAGGGAATACACTTATCTCATTATTCCGAGGGACACCGGCAAATTCGTCATACCGGGCATTGAATTCAGCTATTTTGATCCCTCATCAAAAAAATACATCAACCGGATCAGTGGCGTGATGCGTCTATCAGTTTCACCTGCGGGAAAGGGCGATATCTTCGGAACCCCCGGTACGGACAAAACGAACGTTGAGTATTTCGGGAAGGATATACGATTCCTAAGTCCTGATTACTCCAATCCTCCGGTTGCCAGGCTAAAACCCGGAAGCATTGAACACCTCCTGACAATAGCGATTCCGTTACTGATTCTCTTCGTGATCCTGACCATCTACCGTAAACAGGTAAGACTTCGTGCAGACACACGCCGTTTAAGGTTTTCAAGGGCACTGACCCAGGCCAGGGCACGCATGAGGGAAGCGCAAAAGGCAAAGGGGAGCAATAACCGGAAACTTTTCTTTGAGATCATTCTGGATGCACTCTGGGGTTATGCATCAGACAAACTATTCCTGCATCCCTCTGAGCTTTCCAGGGGCCGCCTTAGAGAAGCCCTTACTGCAGGCGGTGTCCCCGATGAGCTGGTTCAGAAAATGCTTGGACTTATTTAAACCTGTGAATTCGCCAGGTATGCCCCTGTAGCCGATCCGACAGATATGAATGCCGTGACGGAGGATGCGGATGATATCATACGCCGGTTGGAATCCATTTTCCAGGTGAACCATTTCAGCAAATCAAACAGGCGATAATTTCATCAAAAAGAAACGACAGGACCTATGCAACGATTCATATCCTACAGCACTTTTGCCATGATGATGGTTGTGGTACTGCTCATGCTGGCCATCAGCCAGGGGTCAGCCAGGAATACGGACACGCTGTTCAACCTGGGCCTTGAAGCCTATAAGGACGGGGAGTACCATCTTGCCGGGCAACACTTTGAAACGCTGATCCGGGCAGGGATCAACAGTGCTGACGTGCACTACAACCTGGGTAACTGCAGATTCAGGCAGAAGAGGTTTGCAGAAGCTATCCTGCATTTTGAAAGGGCGCTTAAAATCACCCCGGGGCATGCCAATGCAAAGTACAACCTGAACCTGGCCAATTCTTACATCAAGGATGAGATACGCGGCAGCCAGCAGCTATTTCTCATCACCTGGTGGAAAAACGGGGCGGCACTCCTCTCCTCTGCATGGTGGCTGGTACTGCACATCCTGCTTTTCATCGTCACATTGATCCTTACAGGCTTATTTCTGGTTTCGAAGCATTGGAGAACCAAGCGGATCGGTTACATCACTGCCATCGTAACCCTTTCCCTTTCTTTGCTGATGCTCGCTTTCAGCATTCAGCGCCATTATGATGAGTTTATCCGCCGGGATGCAATCATCATGAGTGAGCAGACTACAGTACGGAGTGGCCCCGGATTAACCACTACCGGATTGGTGGATTACCATGCCGGCACCAAAGTGAGGGTTATTGGTGAAGATGGCGAATGGTACGAGGTGATTACCGCAGATGGCCATATCGGCTGGATTGCCAGGGAGGATGCGGAAATTATCTGACACCGGAATCTGAAAAATCCCGGCCCCTGGTCTTATCGAAGGGGGCGAAGGAACAAAAGAAAAACCGGGTCAGCCGGCCATTACCTCAACCGATCTGCCGCCCGGACTTTCTGTTCATCCCTTCTGATGCGGCCATTGGAAAGATAAATCAAGATAGCGGGGAGAAGGGAAAGGTATGCGCCCATATTGTAGGCATGCCTGATTATGGATGAACCGGCTGTGACTTTATCGGTAATATAGAAGATTGATGCGATAAAGAGCACGTTGATCAGCAAGAGGAAGCGATTTGCCTTGAGTTGGATGACCCTGTTTTTGTACATCATCGAAACAACAATGGCCATTATGCCCAACAACACACCGAGTGCCGGCATAATCAGCCAGGTCGATGAAACGGTTCCTTCCATCCCTTCCGGGAAAACAAATCCTCTGAGATACAGCGCAAAGGAGCCATCCACTGATTCAAAAGAGGCCAGGGGGATGAAAAACATGACGATAATCACTACAGGGACCAGAAGCAGAAATAGTGTCTGAATGCGTTGAAACATAGCTTTAGGGTTTTGATAATCGCCACAAAGATACAAAGCTATGCCACCGGATAAAGGAAAAACATCCGGCTTTGTTGAAAATATTAAAATTATTCGTACTTTTGCACGGTCGATCAAGACACTTTCTTTTTAGTCTCATTATCCATTCAGATTGTTTTTTTCATCGCAGTAGATATCATATCTATACCTTATTCCGATTTTACCAACCATATTTAATAGTTTATGTACGACATCATTGAATTGAATGGCAAGCTTGTGAACGAATTACGGGACATAGCCAAAGCCATGAACATTAAAAAAGCCGAGGGGTTGAAGAAGCAGGACCTGATCTTCAAGATTCTCGATGAGCAGGCGATGATGCCTCTCAACATTCAGAAAGCACAGGCAGCGGCACCAGTTGAAAAGACCGATCGCCAGAAGAAGCAGCGCAGGGCACCCAGGAAGCCTGAGGATACGCAGAAAGAAATTGTTCCGGGGAAGGTTGGCTTACAGGAAGAGGCGGCAGTGGAGCAAGAAACCGGGGTTGTCGCAAAACCCGAGGAACCGAGAAGGCCATTGCTGATCAAGAAGGCTCATACTGAGGCGTCAGCCGCATCAAATCTTGACAGAACAGTCACGGCACCAGAGACAGAATCCACCCCTGCTCCCGGCACTGCAGAACCAAAGGATGGAAAGAAGTTGCCTGATCCAAAGAAAAAGAAGCGAGGCCGTCCGGCCACCAAGCCGAAGGTTGAAATTGCTGAAAGAGACAACCTTGAGCCACAGCACGAAGTGATTGACATTGAACAGGAGCTGGGCATTGAGCCTGAAGTGGATGCCAAAGACGATATGGTAGTGCTTTCAGCGGCAGTGTCAATGTCAGGTTTGGAAGAAGACGGGGAATATTCCGCTGAAAGGTCCGAGATGTCAGATGGTGAAGAAGATGATGATGATGATGAGGAGGAGGAAGATGGGAACCAGGAAGGGGCCGAATCCCGGAAACACCGGGAACAGGAAGCTGACAGAAGACTACAGCAGCCCCAGCAACCACGCCAGCCAAGGCAGAATGAACTTGTGGCTGAATTCGAGGACATCGCCGAAGTGGAAGGTGTGCTGGAAATCATGCCCGATGGCTATGGATTTCTCAGATCTTCCGATTACAACTACCTGAACTCGCCGGATGATGTCTATGTATCACAATCACAGATTAAACTTTTTGGCCTGAAAACCGGCGATACCGTTGAAGGCACGCTGCGTCCACCCAAAGAGGGTGAAAAGTACTTCCCGCTTATCAAAGTATTTAAGATCAATGGCCGCACTCCTGAAGAGGTGCGCGACCGTGTGCCATTCGATTTTCTGACACCACTGTTCCCGGAGAAGAAGTTCAAACTGACCGGTCATAAGGGAGGGACCATTTCCACCAGGATCATTGACCTTTTCACGCCCATTGGCAAGGGGCAGCGCGGCCTCATCGTTGCACAGCCCAAAACCGGGAAAACAGTTCTGCTGAAAGAGATTGCCAACGCCATCGCGGCGAACCACCCGGAGGCGTACCTGATTATCCTGCTGATTGACGAACGCCCGGAAGAGGTGACCGACATGGCAAGAAGCGTAAAGGCTGAAGTGGTGTCCTCCACATTTGACGAACCGGCTGAACGGCATGTAAAAATTGCCAATATCGTTCTGGAAAAAGCCAAGCGCATGACCGAATGCGGCCACGATGTGGTGATCCTCCTCGATTCCATCACCAGGTTGGCCAGGGCTTACAATACCGTATCCCCCGCATCAGGCAAAGTCCTTTCAGGAGGTGTGGAAGCCAATGCTTTACATAAACCCAAGCGCTTCTTCGGTGCTGCCCGTGCTATCGAAAACGG
>JAWOGX010000097.1:0-2831 GCA_046496455.1 Bacteroidales bacterium
CCTCAGATCATTTCCCTGATATGTAATCACTGATGGTGATCGAAGTATTTTCCGGCAAATTCCTGAAGTACTTCTTGTCGGGCTCAAGCCTCTGACAGGTAGAATAGCTGAAAGAATAGCTCTTTCTGTACAACATCCATGATTTGCTTTTCCTTGTCTTCGGATACTCATCCGGAACCAGCAAGCGGCTCGAAAACCGTTTGACGCTCCCGCAAAAAGCCACTGCATCTTCATCCAACTCTGCCAGTTCTCCACGCTGCGCTGCCCGGTTAACCTGCTGTTTCCTCCCGAAACTATCACGGATGGTAATATACCTGACCGGAGCATGCCTCACCTCCTCCACGATCACAATGTATTCATCCTCCATCATCAGAAACCTGATGCTGCACCCCGGCTCTGCCTTCATCTCAGGAATCACCCTTACAAGAATGGTATCCGTCAGAAACTCCATACCATTGAAGCTGAATCTCAGCGGTTCGATGCTTTGAATTCCCGTATCCTTTGGTACTATTGAGATGTTGAAGCATGGATTGGAATAGCTTTCAACCATATAAGCTGCAGTATCAATGCCTGATCTGAGCATTGAATCAATCGGAAAGAAACAGAATGTAAGCACAGTCCATTCACCTACCCTGGGCTCAGGATTGTCGATACTGAATGTCATGGAGGCCTCCTCCGGCTCGAAACCGGTTGACGTATGGACTCTGATCTCTGGTTGTTGTGCCAAACAAAGGGCAACAACTAAAATTCCTGTGGTCAGCAATATTGTCCTCTTCAAAATTGTTGATTTTTTTTGTTTCTACTGATAAGACTGAAGTACTCCCAACGATGATCATCCACTTTTTCAGCCTGAATTTTTATTTTGCCATGATTGGTCGATGTTTGATCTTTCACAAAGATGCATAATTCCATCATCCCGAAAAGCAGTTACTTTGCAAAAATATTAATAATGATGAAGAAGACGATCAGGGTAGAAATATTGAATATTGGAGATGAGTTGTTAAACGGCACTTCAGTCAACACCAATGCAACGTGGTTGTGCGGGCGTTGCGTGCAGGAGGGGAGCAACGTTTTGGCAGTCACTATGGTGGGAGATAGCCTGGAGGAGATCCTCCGCGCATTGAAACGTGCAGCATCGCGTTCAGACCTGGTGGTCATTACCGGAGGCCTGGGGCCAACAAGCGACGACAGGACCAAGGATGCAGCCTTAGCTTTTTTTGGCGGGCAGATGGTTCCGGTGGCATCAGAGATCGAGCGGATCAGGCAGCTGTTTGCAGAGCGTGGTTATCCTTTGACGGAACGCAACATTCAGCAGGGGTGGATCCCGGATACTACGTTCAACCTGGGGAATCCGGTGGGTACAGCTCCGGGGATGGAGTTCATAAAAGATGACACCACCTTTGTGTTTCTGCCGGGCGTACCTGCCGAGATGAAAGCCATCTTTGATCAGAACTTCCCAAGGTGGTTCGGCAGGGAGGAGATCAGCATCCGTTTTATATTCAGCGAAATGATCACGGTGGGTATCGGAGAATCCTTTGTGGCAGACACCCTTTCGGAGTGGCAAAACAACCTTCCCGGTGACCTGTCGCTGGCATTTCTCCCATCAGCCGGACTGGTAAAAATCAGGTTGTCTTGTTTTACGGATGATACTGAAGCTACCAGGTTGCGGATTAACACGCTGCTGTCACAAGCTGCTGAACGTTTTCCGGGTGATGCATTCATGACGGGGGGAGCTTCATGGGATGAGTATTTCCACCGGGAATTACTTTCAACAGGCAAGACGATTGCCACAGCAGAGAGTTGCACAGGCGGCTACCTTGCCCACAGGATCACCTCGGTGCCGGGTAGTTCAGCATACTATAAAGGAAGCATCGTGGCATATCATAATGATATCAAAGAGGCTTATCTCGGGGTTCCTGGAGAGATGCTGGAAGCCCACGGTGCAGTGAGTCGTGAAGTGGTCACTCTGATGGCGCAGCAGATCCGCATAAAATTGAATACCGGTATTGGAGTAGCCATTTCCGGGGTTGCCGGTCCTGACGGTGGGACTCAGGAGAAACCGGTTGGTACAGCATGGATAGCCGTGGCAGATGGAGCACAGAGTATAACAAAAATGTTCCTGATGGGATCAGATCGCATCAGGAACATTGAAAAAAGCACCGTCATGGCGATGAAGATGGTCCTTAACCTGATTACTTCACAGTAAACCTTCCGTTGGAGATTTTTTGCTGACCGGACCATATTTCCAGGAGATACATCCCCTGGCTGAGGTTACCCCGTTGCAGTTCAATCGTATTGCCTTTCACGGTATAGTTCACTGCAACTTTTTCGCCCGTCACTGTAAACACCCTCAATCCAAGGTCATGGGATCCCTGGAGCCCAATCACCCTGATATTGAGCATATCAACAAACGGATTGGGATAGAGCAACAAGTCGTGCATCCCTTCAGCCTCCTCAACGCCGATTCCATAGATCTGGACAACCTGGCACCCCGGGGTGCTTGTTCCCCACTGGTTGGAAACAGTAAGGCAAACATTATGGTTCCCATTGGTCTGGAAGAGGTAAATCGGGTTCTGGATGTAGGATGAGTCGGCACCGATGTCATCAAACTTCCACAACCAGACAGTAGGTGATCCGCCGGAAATATCAGTAAATTCAACGGAAGGCATATTGGTAGCATCAAAGGTAAACCCGGCAACCGGTGCCCCGTTGCTTACAGTAATCGTTTTGCATTTCTGCTGGGCACCGTAGGCGTTGGTTGCTGTGAGGCAGACATTATATTGCCCGGTACCGTTGTAGGTGTGGGATGGATTCTGGAGATTGGAAGAACC
>JAWOGX010000101.1:0-9724 GCA_046496455.1 Bacteroidales bacterium
TCACTTACCGGTGAATCGAGCCCGATCGTCACCCCATCCTGGTTCGCAAAAACATTCAGCCCCTCAAAACCCGTCCCGATCGCACAGGTTGTTTTTACCATAATGACACCGGACGGATTCTGCTTTCCGTCATAATCGTGCTGTATCAGCCTGTAAAAACTCACCGGCTTTGCAGGAGCTGGATCAGCAAAAGCGTAATGGAGTGGCATCAGGGAGCTCCCGCCACCCGGAACCCTGCCGATGGAGCTGAACCCCAACCCATCCACCGATCGCTGCACGTCGAAAAAGGCGTTCTGCTCTTCGGTAGCCGTGCTCCATGTTAGCTTGACACCTTCACCATCCAGGTATTCCCCCTTGAAAGTGGTGAGTGTGACGGGCAAGGGGTAGGTATTGAAAACCTCCACATCATCGAGCCGCCAGGGCGAGGTGGTGGCTGAGGCTTTCCGGAAACGGATCCAGACGGATGTATAACTGCTGAAAGCCGTCAGGTCAGTTTCACACGTCGTGAAGGTGTTGTAACCGGTGTCGTCATTGCTGAATGTATCGACTGGCAACCAGGTTCCTGTCGCCGATTCCGTTGAGACCTCCACGAACATCAGCTTGGCGGTACCCGATGTGGTGCGCCCCAGCTGATAGCGCACCATCACCGGATGGCTCACCTCCGGCAGGGTGAGGCTTCCGTTGTGGGCATTAAAAGACGCAGATGCCGGTGCAGAAACAAAAGAACCCACCGTGGTTGACCTGGCCACCCCATCCGCCAGCCAGTCAGGTTTTGGAAAAAGTGTATCTCCAAAATCCTCGTACATAAAAAGCAACCCTCCATTTTGCCCGAAACTCTGGTGCAACATCCCTGACATCAACACAAAAAACAAAAAACAGTAAATCATTCTCTTCATAGCATAGCCCTCCATTTTTTTCTGTGTATATATGCCTGAGATCTGAAAAACGGAAACGAAAAAGGGGGAAATTTGCATTTTCAATCAAAATAATATCTGAGATCAGCCCCAATGGCAATACACAGTAATTTTCACACCCACTCCTGTTTCAGTGACGGCAAAGAGACCCCGGAAGCGTTTGCCATCCGGGCAACAGAACTAGGTTTTCACCATCTCGGTTTCACCGAGCACGCACCGGTTCCGTTTGAAAACAAATGGAGCATGGGTTTTGACCAGATGGATGAATATGTCAGGGTCATTGATTCACTCAAGGTGCAATATGGTGATACTATGACCATTTACCGGGGGCTGGAGGCAGACTATATTCCTGATGTATCTTACCCTTTCGACTTTTTGAGGGAACGCCTTTCGCTGGATTACATCATTGGATCAGTCCACCTGGTGAGCAAGGCCGGGTGTGGAATGTGGTTTATTGATGGCCCCGACAAAGGGGAGTATTTCGAAGGGCTTGAAGAGGTATTCGGGGGGGATGTGGAGGAAGCGGTAACAGCTTATTATGAGCAGCAGATTGAGATGATCAGGAAGGAGAAGTTTGAAATCCTGGGCCATTGTGACAAGGTGAAGATGCACAACAAGGGAAAGCTCTTCAGGTCGGATGAGCCATGGATCAGGGCATTGCAGAAGGCATTGCTCAACGAAGTGCGCAAGGCAGGGCTGATTGTGGAAGTGAACACCCGTGGCATTTACAAAGGAAGGTGTGATGAGGTTTATCCATCACCGGCTATGATTGCTGAATGCGTTAAAGAGAACATCCCCCTGATGCTCAACAGCGATGCCCATCTGCCGGAGGAGATCGACGGCCATTTCGGAGAGACGATCCTTTTGCTGAGGGAGCTGAAGGTAAAGGAGCTCATGGTTTTTGAAGGGAATGGTTTCAGACCGGTATCAATCGTATAAACCGGACAAACCCTTAACGTAAAAATCAACCCGGACTGAACCAACATGTGCATTAAAACGTTAATTTTACAGCCAATTTGAAATCAACATATTAAAACATAATTATGAGCAAGATTAAAGTCGCCATCAATGGCTTTGGCAGGATTGGAAGATTAACCTTCCGGGCCATGCTGCAGAAAGAGAACATGGAATTAGTGGCCATCAATGACCTGACCACTGCTCCAACATTAGCCCATTTGCTGAAATACGATTCTGTACACGGGAGATTTCCGGGAACGGTTACCTGTGAGGAGGACTACCTGGTAGTCAACGGGAACCGCATCCGGGTATATGCTGAGAAGGATCCTGCGATGCTTCCATGGGGAAGCCTGGGCATCGATGTGGTGATTGAAGCCACGGGTGTTTTCCGCAGCCGTGACAAGGTAACCAAACACCTCGAAGCTGGTGCCAGAAAAGTGATCCTGACTGTCCCTTCCAAATCAAAAGAGGATGTGGATGCCACGATCGTCTTAGGGGTAAACAATGAGATGCTGAGCCCGGATCACAAGATCCTGTCCAATGCTTCCTGCACCACCAACTGCCTGGCTCCTGTTGCCAAAGTGTTGCATGAGAAATTCGGGATTGTGCACGGTCTGATGAACACCATCCACTCTTACACCAACGACCAGATCATCCTCGACTCTCCCCATTCAGACCTGCGCAGGGCCAGGGCTGCTGCCATGTCGATCATCCCCACTTCCACCGGAGCTGCCAAGGCTGTAGGCCTCGTCATCCCCGACCTGAACGGGAAACTTCACGGAATGGCACTCAGGGTGCCCACCCCGGACGGATCTCTTGTGGACCTCACAGTGAAACTGAGCCGTGACGTGACCAAGGATGAGATCAATGCAGCGATAAGAGAGGCAGCAGAAGGCCCGATGAAGGGTATCCTGCAGTACAATGAAGACCCGATCGTCAGCGCTGACATCATCGGCAACCCACACTCCTCAGTGTTCGATTCTGAACTCACCACCGTGATGGAGGGCAATTTCGTGAAGGTGATTTCCTGGTACGACAATGAATATGGCTACTCATGCCGCGTTGCCGACCTGATTGACCTGATAGGATAATAAAAACCGGTATTTCTCAAAGCTGCCATTGACCACCCATAAGGTAATGGCAGTTTTTTTTATGGCTTGCCCCAGTGGGCAATCGTCAGATCTTCGCCATCGAAGATGCCATAGCTCTTGGTATTGACCCATTCGCCAACATTCACGTAGATGCTGCCGTTAACCGGCATTTTCAGCGTGATATGCCTGTGCCCGAAGACGAAAAAATCAACATGATGGGTTTGCAGATAATCTTTGATGAATAGAATCAGAAACTCCTTGTCCTCCCCAAGAAAAACATCCTTGCGGTAAGAGTTTGCTTTCCGGCTTTTGGCAGAGAGGTACTGGGCAAGGCCGAAGCTGAAGTTGGGGTGGAACCTGGCATAGAGCCATTGAAAAAACCGGGCTGCAAATACCCACTTCATCATCTTGTAACCCTTGTCGTCAGGGCCGAGTCCGTCGCCATGCCCAATGAAGAAAACCTTGCCGTTGATTTCGGTGGTAATGGGCTTACGATGTACCTTGACGCCCAGCTCTTTTTCCAGGTAGCCGAAAGTCCACATATCGTGATTACCTGTAAAATAATGGATTTCGATGCCCTGGTCCACCAATTCGGCAATACAGCCCATAAGCCTGACAAAACCTTTGGCCACTACCGTGCGGTATTCAAACCAGAAGTCGAAGATGTCGCCCAGGAGATAGATCGTTTTGGCATCCTGACTCACATGCCTGAGCCATGCCACCACTTCCTTTTCGCGGATGAGGCTCTTTTCCGGTGTAGGGACTCCAAGATGGAAGTCCGATGCAAAATATGTTCTGGTTTTATTGGTCAAATGTGGTCCGGGTTTTTGTGCAGACAAACATACAAAAAAATCAGAATCTGATCCTTGAGGGGAGGAGCAAGGGGTTCAGGGCATTCAGGTTCAGGGTGAACCGGATCTTTTTGAAATAATTCAGATCGAGTTTGTTGAGCTGTTCACGCTCATCAAATGCTTTGGATTCAAAGAAAGTAAATGGAAAGTATACCGCGGCAACATTTTTTATGATATCGATTTTCACTCCTGAACTGTAGAGGAACATCCCCTGGAAGAAATTTTCCTTTGAATCGTCGGCAAAGATTCCTGCGTCGAGGAAAAGCTGAAAGGGAAGTCTTCCGGGGAGGGTGGTTGACATATTGAGGGTGAGCATCCAGCGGTTGGTGTTGCCAACGGTGGTCATCCGGCTGAAACCGCCGTCTGTCCGGTAGAAATGTTGCCTTAAAATTCCGGGAACATCATTTCTGGCAAGATAAAGATGGTCGTACCAGGGGTCATGGATATTGAAAAAGTCCCTGGTATTCATTGCCACCCCGCCGGTAGTGAATCCTGCAAAGAATGGGGCATTTTCGACCGGAATCAGCATCACACCGGTAAAAGCACGGATGGAAAACCCTTTCCCCGGAAAGGCATAACTCACTACCCAGTTCTCTTCTGCACTAAATCTGAGTATCTTACCCATCTGAAGAAGAGATACTTTGGCGTTGAAAGGATTCAGTATACGGTTTGACCGGTACCGGAAAATCAGCTCATTTGCCAGGTTCAGATCAGGTTTTTCCTGAATAAAATAATCCTTCTCTGCATTGAATTCCATCTGATCCCTGCTGATCAGCATCATCCTGAAAGTGATTCTTGAGATGGGATCGTTGACAGGATCTTTTTTTCTGGCCTGCAATTCGATCCATGGCATCACCCTGCGGTAAGACAGGTGAATGGCCGGTCCATCGCCATTGGACAGCAGGTTGGACACCCCGTATTGTTTCAGCTCCATCCCGAAAGTGATCTTACCTAAGTATCCGGATGGAGGGAAATATTTGTGTTCAATCCTGGCAACACCTGCCGGGGAGGAATTCCTGAGACCGAACAGGGGCATCAGAAGATATTCTGTTTTGGGCCTGATGATGGGGTTGCTGTAGGAGGCAATGCCGGCCATAAATCCATTGGCATAGTTCCATCCAATAACGGGTGCCAGGTTGACCTGGGTGGCTTTCGGATCAGGCAAAGCCGCTACCGGGACTACCCTGATGGGCTCTGTTCTCCGGAACAACCCTTTGGTCCGGATGGTATTGTCGGTTTTTGACCGCTCGGGCATCAAGGCCTTTTCATCAATGGTAAAGGAACAGACGGAGTGGGTAGGATCCGGGAAAAGCACTTCTGCAGTTCCCTGATGAGGTGGATACCAGATGGTATGCTGCGCACCGGATACCGCAGTGGCAGTGACCGGATAGGGAAGCTGCAGGTCCGTTTTGTTTCTGATGGCAAGCATATACCCTTCCGAAACCCGTTTCGAAGATATCATGCTGAAATCGGGATCTGCAGAAGAGGATAGCAGGTTAAAAAACCATTGCGTTTCACTAACACCAAAATCTTCATCCATGGCAGCCCTAAGGTCTGCCGGTGAAGGATAGTCCAGCATCCACCGGCTATAGAAACCCCTGATCATGGCATCAAAACGATCCTTTCCCACCGACCCGGCGAGGGTGTTGAAAGCCATAACGCTCCTGGTTAACACCGCCATATCGAAACCCCTTTTGCTATATTGCCTGACATGCAGATCAGAAGGTTGCTTTACATCACCAGCCAGATAATTCAGCTTCAGGAGCTGCAGGTGGTTCAGCGGCGTTGTCTTCATCCCGCCAAGGTTGATTTTCACAGCCGGATCAGCAAAAACATCCTGAAGTGTGATGGTATCTCCATAGAAATCTGCCAGATACCGGGATTCATAATGCCCTGCAAGTCCGTACCCGGTCCATGGATATTGCTGCCCGTCAAACGCCATTGCAGCAGTGAACCAATGCTGAGCCAGTTGCCTTATGATGGCAGATTCAAGCATGTATGGGGCCATTACGGTTCCGATCCTGATCAGCCCTGGATAGGTTTCCCCCTGGTCATACCAATATGTTTGGACCACGGTAAACTGATGGTAAGGATAGGGCCCAGCCTCCCGGATCATGAACCGGAGCGCACTCTTGACACGGTCCATGGATTTGCTCCAATACTCAGCTTCATAAGCTGTGAAATATAAATGTATCCTGATGGTATCTGCACCATCCGGCAAGATGAGGGTATCTCTGAGGTGGTGAAACCTTTTGTCGAGGCATAGGGCGAAATCCTGGGCATCCTGCATCGCCATCTGAATAGTCTTTGTCTTTGCGACTGATCCAGGGAAACCGGCACTCTCCCTTTTCCCCCATCGCTTTACCCTCCTGGTCTTCTCATTGATGTTCCTGACCCACTTCTCTTCTTCGGGGTCATCGTATAGCTGCCCTGATGCAGCAACCACATAATTCCTTGGTAGTGTAATTGTTACGTTGATATTGCTGAATTCCCCGGTGTTCCACCCTTTCCAGTGCAGGTTTGAAACCCTCCACCCATCATGCTGATAAATTGCCGGACGCGGAAACCAATGGGAGAGGAAATAGGAGGTATTGCTGTGGCCAAGGGATCCCATCCCACCCCACGGTACCTGGAGGCGGAACATAATGTTGAGATTGAGCATTGAATCGGGGTAAAGCGGTATGGGAAGATCCACTATGATGATATCCTGCTGCAACTCATGTGTCGTCCATCGTAACGCTCTTCCGCGGTTTCTGAAAACCAGGCCTGTGATCTCCCCTTTCTGCGATGGAGATGCCAGATGCAGTCCTGCATTGCCCCTGCTGAGGAGTTGCTCCGACAACACCGAGCCTTTACCGTATGCATTGGGCCACACATGAAAATAGAGTTGTTTAAGGGTATCCCCTGAATTATTCTGATATATCAGCGAATCTGTTCCAACCAGCACATGCCTGATATCATCAAGTTCCACACTGATGTGGTGTTCAACTTTTTGGCGGAAGGGTGGCTGCTCAACCTGCGCATTGAGAGATATTGCACTGGCCAGTAATATTCCGGTAATGATTATTCTTGCTGAAAGCTTTAAAATCATGCTGAATCGTGATTATGTCTTAGGTTTGAATTGAGTGGTGACCGCAGCAGAGTCCCTTGCGATACCACTGCCGGGCACAAGCCAGGGCAGTTTTTGCCAAAGTTCTTCTACATTGGTTGACCGGTAGAGTACCTTCCCATCCCGGTCGATCAGAAGCATTTCGGGGACAGATCTGACATTATATTGCTTTTCCACTGCGGAATTGCCAAACAGGTGGATCCACGGCAGCCCGTCAACCCTTACGGCATTAAACAGGAGTTGCCGGTCAGAACCGGTATAGATACCCATCACCTCGAAGCCTTTGTAGCGGAACTTCTGATATAGCGGGACCAGTTTTGCATTGATATCCCAGCACTCCCTTTTTCTGGCATCCCAAAAATAGAGCAGCACATACTTTCCGGCATGGTCTGCGAGGGTTACTTTTTCACCACGGATATCAAAAAGCTCAACCGGGGGTGGTATGCTGCCGGGTTGCAGCAATGCTTCCCTTTGCTGCCATGCATCAAGCTCATCCTGGTATTCGCCGGTTCGGCGGGCGAAATCGCGCACATGGGGATTGGACGGATATTTTGCCTCCAGGGATTCCGACACTTTCATAAAAACCTGAATGTCTTGCTCATAGGTAAATAGCGGTTCGCCCGTCCTGAGAACCTGATACATGGCAATGATCCCTGCAGGGCTTTCCGGATAGCGCTCAATAAAATTGCCAAGTGCACGCTTATGTTCCGTTACGATCCCTGACGCCAGGCTGTCGAAAAATTCCTTTCTGGTGATGTTGTCGTCGGTATATCGCTCCTTGATCCAAATCTGCCCCAATGAATCCAGTTCAGCAAGGGTTTTGTTCTTTTTCTGTTCCAGATCGAGAAGCAAGACAGATCCACCTGAACCCCGCACAGTATAATCCTTTTCAAATGCTTCCACCCGTGTGTATATTTCTGCCTCTTCGCCCTTTTCCACAAGAAGCAGGATTCGCTCACCGCTGCGGTCATGCACCATAAAAAAATCAAAATCATCAATGTACACGCTGAAGGATGCTTCACCTTGCTGGTTCAGCTTAGCACTGTCCATCAGCGCAGGTCCATCAAGCGTCACTTTCTCAAGAAAAATGGTCTCGCCTCTGCTACTGCTGACTTTGATGCTGATGGAGGCATTCGCCTCATCTGTCCGGTCCCGGCAACCCATTGCAAGAAACATCATTGCCAGGGTGAAGATGATCCCGCTCTGCAGGCGTTTTTTTATGGTCTGGCTCATGTACGGTTCTAAAAAGTGTTCGGGAGGCTAAATTACATCTTTTATCCTTAGGGTTTCCTGCTGTTCTATTTGATTACCTTTGCAGCACCTAAACAGTTTAACCTTATGGAGCATGAACCTGCCCGGGCATTTTCCCGGCTGCTTGAGATCATGAATGATCTGAGAACCCAATGCCCGTGGGACCGGCAACAGACCCTGGATTCATTGCGATACCTGACCATTGAGGAGACCTATGAGCTCTCGGATGCCATTCTTGAGGGTGATCTCGACAATGTGAAGAAAGAACTTGGTGACCTTTTGCTGCACATCGTATTTTATGCAAAGATAGGTGAAGAGAAAAGCGCCTTCAATATGACCGATGTGATTGAGGGGATCAACGCCAAACTAATCCATCGCCATCCTCATATTTACAGTGATGTTGAGGCCAATGATGCCCAAACGGTAAAAAATAACTGGGAACGGATTAAGCTGAAGGAGGGGAAACGTTCGGTTCTTGAAGGCGTACCTATGTCATTGCCTGCTATGGTAAAGGCATACAGGATCCAGGAAAAGGTAAGGGGGGTGGGTTTTGACTGGGAGGAGACCAGGCAGGTGCGGAAGAAAGTTGTTGAAGAGTTTTTGGAGTTGACGAAAGAGTTGGATAAAGAAGATAACCACAACAAGATCGAAGATGAGTTCGGAGATTTATTGTTCGCGCTGATCAATTACGCACGGTTTATTGGTGTTAACCCAGAAGACGCTCTTGAGCGGACCAACCGGAAATTTATCAGCAGATTCAAATACATGGAAGACCGGGCGCGGGAGAGCGGACGGGAACTCCACGACATGACCCTTTCCGAGATGGATCTGTGGTGGGAAGAGGCCAAAGGGAAGGAATAGCTGGTCAAATCGGCAAAATCAGGATTATCACTATGTCGGCAAAGACAGGGCTGGAAAGGCTTCATGAGTTATTTACAGCGGAAGGGGCATTACCGGAAAACCTTCTGAATGAAATTTCGCGTGCCTGGGCCAATCATCCTGAGGAGATATTTCGTCAACGGTGCGGTATGGCTGAGGTTGCATTGCAGGAAACCGGTGTTGGGGAATTGGCTGTGGCAGCCTTGCTGTTTAGCGGACTCCCGGAGGCAGAGACAAATACCGTTGGTGTCCGTGACCCCATGATCCTAAAGCTGATGCGAGGCATCCGTGCCGTGGAGAACCTGAATACCTCCAAAGCCAATATCCAGAGCGAGAACTTCATGAAACTGCTGTTGCTCCTTTCGGAGGATATGCAGGCACTGCTTGCGGTGCTGGCAACCCGTATATGGCAGCTCCGGCACCTCGATACACTTCCCCGGGAGGCACAACAAAAGCTATTTTCAGACCTGGAGCATCTCTACCTGCCTCTTGCACACCGACTTGGACTTTACGCCTCCAAGTCGGAGATGGAGGATTTTGTGATGCGGATGAAGCATCCTGAGGTGTACCGCAACATTTCACGGGAATTGCAGGAGAGTGAACGTGAACGTTTGAAATATATAGAATCGTTTGTCAGGCCGATCCGGAGGGTGCTGGCATCAAAAGGGATGA
>JAWOGX010000120.1:0-5891 GCA_046496455.1 Bacteroidales bacterium
CCACCGAAGAGGGCAGACAGACCAACCGCAGGGTGGAGTTCAAGGTGGTGACGAAGTAATTTGCTGATGTGCTGATGTGCTGATGTGGAGATGTGCTGATTAAACCCCTATCTCCTTCTCTATCAATTACTAATTCCTAATCTGCCGCGGCGGACTAATTACTAATTGATAAGTAGCATAACATATCTGACACTTTTTTTCGTAGCATAACATATCTGACACTTTATCAAATTCAGCATCGTTCTTTGACATTTCTCGTATATGTTCAAAAAGTCACATGAATCCATACGAGGAAAGGAAACAAGCCATCAATCGTCATCTTAATGGAGAGAAAGTCAGTAAAATAGTCAAATCCTTAAAAAGGAGCCGTGAGTGGTTCTACTTTTGGCTAAATCGATACAAAGCATCAGAAGAAGGAGATGATTGGTATTTAGACGCATCTAGGTCCCCCAGGCGTAAGCCATCAAAGATTTCTTCTGATATTGAAAGGGGCGTTATTGAGGCAAGGATATCACTTCAGGAAGAGCGATATGCCCAAACCGGGGCAATTGCTATTCAGTATGAGATGTACCGACTTGGCCAGGAACCACCTGCGATATGGACCATTAATAGGATTCTTACCAGGCATGGATTAAACAAACCCTCAAGGATTAAGCGCAAGAGGTCTGAGAAGGACTATCCTATGTTGTTTATCCATACACATCAGATGGATCTGGTTGGCCCAAGGTACATCAAAGGTGATGGGCGCTTCTATTCAGTTAATATTCTGGACACTGAATGCCATAGTTGTTTCGTCCATCCCATTCGTTGCAAATCAACAGAAGAAATCCTGCGAGCTCTTGTTTTATTCTGGAGCAATCATGGTATGCCAGATGCACTTCAGATGGACAATGAATTGGCCTTTAGGGGTAGCAACAGATATCCCCGAAGTTTCGGTGCCATTATCCGATTAGCACTTGCTTTAAACATTGCGCCTGTTTTTATCCCTATTAAGGAACCTTGGCGAAACGGTATGATTGAAAAGTTTAACGATACGTTCGACAAGCACTTCATCCGTAAATGGACTTTTGAAAGCTTTCAGCATCTATGTCATGAAGCAGTTAATTTCTCCAGCTTCCACAATGCAAAACATCGTTACCGTGCTTTGGAAAAGAAAACACCAGTTGAAACAAGGCTTTCTTTGCCGCCATTAGTGAAATATGACCAGTCGATTGACTTGACTAAAAAAATCCCTTTGGTGACCGGGACGGTGTATTTTGTCAGATTCATCCGAAGTGATTTGATTTTAAAGCTCCATACGGAAAAATTTAAGGTCAAGGAGGAACTCAAATACTCATATGTGGTTGCAGAGGTGAACATAGATAACCAATGCATGATTGTCCGAAGAGATAATGAAATCGTTCAAATATTCCCTTACAACACCCCTTTTGATTGGTGACAAGTTTCAAAATTTCAAAGAACGCGTATAAAAGTGTCAGAGATGTTATGCTATGAAAACGACCCTTAGGCGCCCCCTAGGGGGCTGGGCAAAGCCCATGGTTTTTAAGAGTCGCTAAAAAGTGTCAGATATGTCATGCTATACAACAATTAACTTTTAACTTTTAACTTTTTATGTGCGGAAGATATATCCTGGTCCAGAAGGCCGAAGTCATAGAAAAGGCGTTCAACATTACCATCCCGCCGGCATTGGGCTACAAACCATCGTACAACATTGCGCCAGGGAACCAGGCATTGGTCATCACTGCTGAAGGTTCAGGAAGCGCACAGCTTTTCCGGTTCGGATTAACCCCGTCATGGGCCAAAAAGCCGATGTATCTGTTCAATGCACGGGCCGAGGGTGATCACAACAAAGAGAATGACCCCAATTATGCCGGTGCAGCAGGAATCATTACCAAGCCCTCCTTCAGAAAGCCGATAAGGAGTCAGCGGTGCCTTGTGCCTGCAGATGCCTTTATCGAGGGGACAACCATCGAAAAACTTGACAAGCCCTATCTGATATACCTCCGGGACCGCAAACCATTTGCCTTTGCAGGGATATGGGACACCTGGGCCGATCCGGCCACCGGTGAAATAATCAATGCTTTCGCCATCATCACCACGGTCGCCAACGAACTTTTGCAAAAGGTGCCTCATCATCGTTCACCGGTAATCCTGGAGAAGTCGATGGAGCAGAAATGGCTGATGGGTGAACATCTCAATGATATCACCTGGATGCTGAAGCCATATTCTGCAGCGTTAATGAATGGTTATCCGATCGGAAAAGCGATCAAGAATCCCAGGATGAATGGCCTCGCGTATATTCAGCCGGCAGGGGAGAGGCTGATGCCAGAAGAGCGGATCGATGCATCCTCAGATTTGCATCTTCATGGGATGGGACGCTATAAACTCAATCGCTGAAAATATCTGCAAGGGCACTTCTGATATCTTCGAATCTGAAACTGAAACCCTGTGAATTCAGTGCGGCCGGGATTATTTGCTGGCTACTCATGAGGGTCTCCTCCACCATCTCTTTTCCGAATGGGATTGCAAGGAAAAATGGAGGAACAGGAAGGCAGGGTAGCGTATTTTTGTACCGTGCTGCCGTGGCAACAAGTGTTTTCATCCGAACCGGTTGTGGTGCAGCAAGGTTATACACCGGAAGCGGGTTATCATTTCTGATGATGAATAACAGGGCATTCACCAGGTCACGGAGATGAATCCAGGGGATGTAGTTCCTGCCTGAACCAGGATATCCGCATATCCCGAATTTCATGGGGGCAACCATTTTGGCCAGGGCTCCGGAATGCTTGTCCAGTACTACCCCGAAACGTGCAACCACTACGCGGGTATGATCAGTATTTGCGGTTTCACGTTCAAGCTCCACGCATACCGATGCCAGGAAACCTTCACCGGAATCCCTGTTTTCATCCGTGGGCTGACCTGCGTTTATGCCGTAATATCCGGTCGCCGATGCCTGGACAAACAACCTGGGTTTTACTTCTGCCAGGGTAATGGCATCCTGCACGCTCTGTATAGCATGGAGCCTGCTTTGCAGGATTTTGTTCTTCTGATTTTCAGTCCAGCGGCTACCGGCAATGTTTTCTCCTGCCAGGTTGATGATGGCATACGCACCGCTGGCTGCCTGTAACCATGCATCGGGGCAGGAGCCGTTCCAACGGATCAGGTTGACCCCAAGATCAGCAAGGTCAGCAAGTTGTTCAGGCCGGCGGCTTAATCCAATTACTTCATACCCTTCACTGATCAGCAGTTTTCCCAGCGCACTGCCTATCATTCCGGAAATTCCTGTAATGACCACTTTATCCTGCATCGTAAAACAGTTTTGGTTGCATCAGCTTACTTTTTTTGCCCTCGAAAAGGGTTTGCTTCTGTCGAAAAGGTACCGGTAGGTGATGTGTGTCTTTCTGATTTTACATCCAACCATTTCGGCAATCCGCATCATGGTGGGATTAAAATCACCAATCCAGTTCAACTCCAGCTCGCGGTATGGGAAATTCCTGGCAATGGCCACTTTTCTGAACGCATATACCAGAGCGCCTTCGAGTCCCTTGCGCTGGTGTTCGAGCGCAATCCCGAAAATCATCCCGATCGCCGTCGTACATTTCTTCATCACTTTAAAATACAAGAGGAACTTAAGCTTTCCCCAGCTATTCATCTTTCCGTTCAGGTAACGAAAAACCTGGTTCATCTCCGGAATCATGATAAAAAAACCAACCGGTTCATCCTCATAATAGGCAAACCAGACAAGGCGCTCATCCAGTATGGGCTTAAGGCTTTTAAGCAATGCCTTTGCGTGTGCCAGGGTGAACTGTGTAACGCCGGTATGCCTTACCCAGGCCTTATTGTATACATGTGTAAACTCTTCCGCGAACTTGTCAAGGTTTCCTTTTGTCAGATGAGATATCCTGTAGGAGGGGTTCTGTGCAATGCGGTCGGCTGTCTCCTTCATATGCTCATCCAGGTCACCGTCAAAAAAGAACCTGTGGTAAGTGTATTGGTTGAAGTAGTTTTGAAACCCGTAGCTTTCGAAAAGTTTCTGATAGTAGGGCGGGTTGTACGGCATGGCGTAGTTGGGCGGAAAGAAGCCATCCACCAGCAGTCCCCACCACCTGTCACGATCGCCAAAATTAACGGGTCCATCCATTGCTTCCATTCCACGCTCCCGAAGCCAGTCACGGCATGCGTCAAACAGTGTGTTTGCAGCCACCTGATCGTCAATACATTCAAAGAAGCCTACCCCCCCTGTGGGTTGCTCGTGTGTTTTGCTTTGTTTCCTGTCAAGGAAAGCCGCTATCCGGCCCAGTGTTCTTCCACTGTCATCTTTCAATATCCACCGGATCGCTTCCCCTTGCCTGAAAAGCTTGTTGCTCTTTGGATCAAATACCTTCCTGATATCTTCATCCATCGGTTTGATCCGATTCGTGTCACCTTTGTAAAGCGTATCAGGCCAATGTAAAAATTCCCTCTCCAGTGCTTTGCTGTTAACTTCTATTATCTTCATTGGTTATGAAATATCTCTTTATTCTTCAGAATTGCATAAACTCTCCTTGCTGCCTCTTTCCCCTTTCAACGGCACAAACCCGAAGAGTTCCCGCCGGATGATGGCATCAGAGATATAAACCGGAACATTTTCGGTCCATGACGGGTCACCTTCCATGATCATCTTCAACACATCCCTCGACCTGATATGCAGCCGGTCTTGCTTTACATTGGGGATATCGATGATATAGCCGTTTGCCCTGAGGTGCTGATAGAGCTGTGTGATTTTTTGCGGAACATCAAGATTTTGAAGGGTGACCAGCTGATTGCTGCCAGGCTGAAGGGTAGGGTAGACCATCAGCCGCGTATTCTTGCTGAACAGTTTGCCAAATGCCTCCAGGATTCCCCCTTTCAGATCGGAATAGTATTTTTCTTCGAGGATGTTCATGAAATTCTCGACGCCGATAACGATCCTGACTTTGTGCAGGTTGTACCGGGTCAGGTATTCACTGAGTTTATAGAATTCCCTGAATGTTGAAACCATCACATTTTGTCCCATCCCGTTGAGAATATCAACCCTGGCAAGAAAGTCGCGTTCGTCGAAATCGCTCTGTGCCAGCAGGTTGTCCAATGTCATTTCACACAGGACGGTAAGGTTTGATTTATCACATTGCTCTTCTCTTTTCAACAGGGCATAACCTGTTTTAAGCATGTCAAATTCGACATAAGTAATGGGCCGGAAGCTTCCCCGAAGCACCATAATACTTTTTTTATAAAGCAGGTCTGCAGGTTGCTGCACCTGGCCATAACGGTCGAACATCACCGCGCTGGTCATCCTGTTTTTCACCAGCTGGAGGCTGAGCAGCCTGTTATCCACATAAGCGAGCTGAGGCCCTGACATTTCAACCATTGTGATTTCAATCCTGTTGGGGCCAAGGTCATCCAGCAGGGAACGCAGAAAAGTATTGGGCTTGTCGAAATAATAAAATGCACCGAAAATCAGGTTGGTTCCAAGGATTCCAATGGTTTGCTGCTGGAGCAGTGTGTCGTTTTCAAGCAATCTTACATGAAGTACGATCTGGTTGAAATCACCCCCCGGTACAAGCTGGAATCGTATTCCCATCCAACCGTTGCCAACGTTTGTTTTCTGATAGTTAATGGTAGTAACTGTATTGGCAAACGCAAAGAAACGGGTTTCGGGTTCCCTTTTGGTGGCCAGTAACTCGGTGAGCTGGTTGTATTCTGTTTTCAGCATCCTGAGCAGTCTCTCCCTGCTCACATACCTGCCGCTTTTTCCATAGATATGGTCACTGAAAGCCATATCATACGCCGATATGGTTTTTGCGATGGTTCCTGATGCGCCTCCTGCCATAAAGAAAATCCGGGATGTTTCCTGACCACCACCGATCTCGGCA
>JAWOGX010000125.1:0-11784 GCA_046496455.1 Bacteroidales bacterium
TGCATAGGAGAGGTCCTCCAGCAATGGCGCATGCGCCGGGAGATACTGCAGTGTTGTTCTGAACCAGACCACAGCCTCTTTGAAATTCCCCATCCTATAATGGCATCGCCCGATATTCCAGTTCGTCTCCTCATTCGTGCTGTCGTTGGCAAGGGCGCTCATGTAGTGACCCAGGGCGCTCCGGTAGTCGGTCTTGTCGAAAAAGATCCTGGCAACAGCAAGGTTGGCATCCCAGTCGTCACGATCAATCGATAGGACCTTTTGGTAATACTGCAATGACAACTCCACGTTGCCGTTCTGCCGGGCTTCAAATCCCTTCTGCCGCCAGTATTCCGCGGAGGTAGTATCGCCGTTGCCCTGCGCCATAGCAGCCGGTGCGATCATGAGCAACCAGGCGAAAGCCAGTATCATTTTTCCTTCAAGTACTATTCTCAATCCCATATATTTTAAAGTTAAAAACTAAAAACTAAAAACTAAAAGTGCAGAGTGTATGTTATTTTTAACCCCGCCTCCGGCGGGATGAGCGACCAATTACTATTTGGCTTCGCAAGCCCGACAAACAGTGTTGCCTGCTCACTTTTAACTTTTAGTTCTTCACTCTTCACTTTTTAGTCCTTTTCGCTCAAATTTGTTCCATTCCTGCCTTTTCCTGAAATAATTGATGATGCCGTGGAGCTGCGCGAACATCCTGAAAAAGGAGTAGCTGAAGTTGCTCAGGAGACCGCTGAGTAATAACACAATCCAGTCGGAAAAGTTTTTGTATCTCAAGGCATCACGGTTTGTGGCAGATTGGTGCATACTCCAGTTTTCAATGATAACGGTGATGGTACTCATGATGATGGTTGTGATCAGGATTGTGCCGGCAAGCATCAGGATGATCCATTGCTGGTTGAGTATCCCTGAAACCACCAGGCCTGAGACAAACAATATGGTAAATAGTTTAACAGCGGGAGAGATAAGCTCCATGAAGAAGTAGTAGGGAATGGCCAGTAAACCGGTAACCCTGTACCTGGGTTCAAAGATCATATGACGGTAAAGCCAGAGGGTTTCAGCCAGTCCCTGGTGCCACCTCATCCGTTGTTTGTAGAGCTGATTCGGCTTTTCCGGAGCCTCAGTCCAGCATACCGGGCCAGGCATGAACACAGCTTTGGCTTTCCGTTTCCGGTCGCGGTAATATTTCCAGAGCCTGAGCACGACCTCCATATCTTCGGTAATGGTGTGTTTGCCCGAGCCAAGCGTTTTGAGGATATATGGGTGCTGGTTCTGTTTTGTAAGGAATCCCCCCACTTCCAGGAGGTCATTTTTTCTGAATATAGAGAATGCCCCCGACATGATCAGCAGGGCATTGATGCGGCTCAGGCTCATCCTGGCAACCATAAATGTACTGATGTATTCCAATATCTGCCAGTGCACCCATATGTTCCGGGGCATCCGGGCACTCACGACCTTGTTGTTTTTGATGGTAAGGTCATTGGAAAGGGCAAGCTGCCCTCCGCTCACAAACACAGCATCGTTCCGTACCATCGGTTCGATGACCCTTTGCAAAGCCTCCCTGTCCAGAATGCTGTCCGCATCAATGGTGCAGATGAATTCACCCCCGGCAACTTTCAGGGCAGTGTTGATCGCATCTGCTTTACCACCGTTGACCTTGTCTATCAGCAGCAATTTCCCGTTTTCCGACCTGTAAACCTGGCGTATTTCTGAGGTGTTGATCCCGGACAGATCAGATTCGGCCAATGGTAATGCTGTCCAGGAAAACGATTCGAGCATTTTTTCAAGTGTGTCGTCCAGGCTTCCGTCATTCACGACAATCACCTCGTAATGATCATAGTCAAGATCCAGGAGCATCTTTGAGCAAGTCACTACAGAAACTTCTTCGTTATAGGCAGGTACAATCACAGAAACGTTGGGCTGCGCTTCGGGAGCAAGCCCTTTTCTCCCTTGCTTCCGTTCTTTTCGCGATATGAAAAGCCTGAGTGCCGACAGGTACAGCCAGATATCAGTAAAAAGATACAATCCGAAATAGAGGATCAGCAGTTTTTCGATGATGCGTAAAAGGATCATTCAGTTCAGGTCAGGGGTTGGATTGTGGCTTCAGGGAAAATTAAAGGGGGCAAATGTATCGAATTATACAACTATTATAATGACATTATTTTGAATGATTACTTGCGGTTGAACCGTATATTAACCGTCGTTGCAGGCGCAGTGACGGGTTTTGAGGATAGTGGTATCAGGTAAAAGACCTTCCAGTATTTGAATGTTCTCCGGAGGGTATGGGTTGTGCCTGATATCCAGGTATTTGATGTTGTCTTTCAGTGCAGCTATTTCATCGGGAAGCCGGCCGACTTCATTTTTCCATATGATCAGGCAGGTCAGGCTTTTCAGATGTTGTATCTGCGGGGGAAATGTGTTGATATAATTTCTGCTCAGGTCCATGATTTCAAGCCTGGAGAGGGATCGGATCGAATCAGAAACGGTATGTATCCTATTGTTGCTGATGTTCAGTACTTTCAGGTTTTTCAGCCTGGCGATCTCCTCCGGAATGAGTTCGATCCTGTTCCCTGAGAGGTCCAATTCGAGGAGGTTGGTGAATAGAAACACTTCGGGGGGTATCGCTTTAAGCTTTTTCTTTTTCAGATGGAGCCTCTCTACCTCAGCAGGGTTTTTCAGTGCAACTTCCAATGAGCGGAAAACCGGCTTACCATCCAGGTTGACGCGGTGTTCGCAGGCCAAGAGATTGGTATTCAAGGGTATCAGTAAAGTGAATACCAGAAAGAGAAAGAAAGCACAAAGGGGATCAGGCAAGAAGCGCCTGTGCCTGCCTGCTGTCTTTGACGAGCTGTGCCCTGAGGGCATCGAGGGATTCAAATTTTCTTTCATCACGGATACGGTGTTCAAAGGTAACGCTAATTTCTTCACCGTAGACCTCATTGTCAAACCCGAAGAGATGCACTTCGATGGTCTTATCGCGGCCATTGATGGTAGGCCGGATGCCAATATTCATCATCCCTTTGTATTCCACAAAGTTCAGCATGGCTTTCACGGCATAGACGCCATCGGCCGGGATGAGTTTCTCGGGATGGATCGGGAGGAGGTTTGCGGTAGGAAATCCGATCCCTTTTCCGATATGGCTTCCATGGGTCACAATTCCCGTGAGGGGGTAGGCGTATCCGAGGTAGCGGCGGGCCTCTGCCACATCCCCTTCCTGTTCCAGCAGCTTTCTGATGAGGGTGGAAGAGATCATGTTGTCCTGGATATCCTGCATCGGGATCATCTCAGCCTCAAATCCGTATTTTATTGATTCACGGACCAGAAGGTCATGATTACCCTTTCCCCCTTTCCCGAAACGGTGCCCGAAGCCGGTGATGATTTTTGTGGCATGCAGGTGTTCAACAAATACTTTCCGGATAAAAGTTTCTGCCTCCATGGATGCAAGTTCTTCGTTGAAAGAGAGGCACACCAGGTGGTCAATGCCAATCTCCTCAAAAATCCGGCGGCGTTCATCAGGGGTGGTGAGGAGCCTTGGAGGGGGATCGCCTTGTTGGAGCACTTTACGGGGGTGTATGTCAAAGGTGATCAGGACGCTCTCCACGCCGAGATCAACGGCCGTTTCCGCCACTTTCCCGAGTATCTTCCTATGCCCCAGATGCACCCCGTCGAAGGAGCCCATGGTGATCACGCTTTTCCCTACCGGGCCCGAAAGATCGAGATTGTAATGGATGATCATAGGTGCTGCTTCTAAGCGGAAATTGCCGGTTAATCAAGTTTGAGGACGGCAAGGAATGCCTGTTGTGGAACTTCGACATTGCCTACCTGTCTCATCCGTTTCTTGCCCTTCTTCTGTTTCTCGAGGAGCTTGCGTTTACGGGTGATGTCACCCCCGTAGCATTTGGCGGTCACATCTTTGCGCAAAGCCTTGACCGTTTCGCGGGCGATCACTTTGGCGCCGATGGCGGCCTGTATTGCCACGTCATATTGTTGCCTGGGGATAAGTTCACGCAGCTTTTCGCACATTCTCCGTCCGAAGTTATAGGCATTGTCCTGGTGAATGAGTGTGGAGAGGGCATCTACCATCTCTCCGTTCAGGAGGATATCCAGCCTGACGAGTTTTGCATTCCTGAAGTCGGTTTGATGGTAATCGAAGGAAGCGTATCCTTTAGAGATGCTTTTGAGTTTATCGTAAAAATCGAAGACGATCTCTGCCAGGGGCATGTCGAAAGTGAGTTCGACCCTGTCACTGGTGAGATACACCTGATTTTTGAGCATTCCCCGTTTATCGATACAGAGCTTCATGATCGAGCCGGTATAATCCGATTTGGTAATGACCTGGGCAGAGATATAGGGTTCTTCGATCCGGCTGATATGGTTAGGAGAGGGCAGGTCAGAGGGGTTGTACACCTCCAGGAGCTCGTTTTTATTGTTATAGATTTTGTAGGAGACGTTGGGAACGGTAGTGATCACATCCATGTCAAATTCACGGTCAAGTCTCTCCTGGATGATTTCCATGTGAAGCAGGCCGAGGAATCCGCAACGGAATCCAAAGCCGAGAGCAGCCGAGGACTCTGGCACATAGGAGAGGGAAGCATCGTTGAGCTGAAGTTTCTCCATGGCGCTCCTGAGGTCTTCATAGTCATCAGCATCAACAGGATAAATACCGGCAAACACCATCGGTTTCACAAGCTGGAATCCATCAATGGCCTGGAGGCAAGGGTTGGCCACGTTGGTGATGGTGTCTCCCACCTTCACTTCGTTGGATGCTTTAATGCCTGAAATGATGTACCCTACATCACCAGCTTCGAGAATTTTTTTCGGGATCATCTTCATCTTGAGCACCCCAATTTCATCAGCGTGGTAGTCAGATTCAGAAGTGAAGAACTTCACGTGGTCCATATGGCGGATGGTTCCGTTCATGATCCGGAAATAGGCTATGACCCCGCGGTAGGAGTTGAAGACGGAGTCGAAGATGAGAGCCTGGAGCGGGGCATTGGGATCTCCTTTTGGGGGCGGGATTTTAGCGATAATGGCATCGAAGATCTCATCCACGCCATACCCTGTTTTTCCGCTTGCCTCGATGATGTCGTCAGGATCACAACCAAGCAATTCCACGATCTGATCTTTGACATCTTCGGGCATGGCGTTGGGGAGGTCCATTTTATTGAGGATGGGGATGATCTCAAGGTCATGTTCGATCGCCTTGTAGAGGTTGGAGATCGTCTGAGCCTGGATCCCCTGCGTGGCATCAACCACGAGGAGTGCTCCCTCACATGCTGCAATGGAGCGGGATACTTCATAGGAAAAGTCCACATGCCCGGGTGTATCGATCAGGTTGAGTTTATACTGCTCACCTTCGTGCTCGTAATCCATTTGGATCGCATGACTCTTGATGGTGATCCCCCGCTCCCGTTCAAGATCCATATTGTCAAGGACCTGATCCTGAAAATCACGTTCCGAGATCGTATCGGTAAACATGAGCATCCTGTCGGCCAGGGTGCTTTTCCCGTGGTCGATATGCGCAATAATGCAGAAATTCCTGATGTTCTTCATCCAGTTTAAAAATGTGTGCAAAAATAGTGAATTTCCCTGAATGTGCAGAAGGCTGCCTTTTCGGGGCAGCCTTCTGAAAGAAACCGGATCAGTGCTCCGATCCGGGGATGGCCTTCAGCTTGTCGCCGGTCTGCTCAATGATCATCCGGTAATACTCTTCATTATAACCGGGGAACTTCACTTCCGCAGGGATGTAAATGTGATCTGCAGGCACTTCGCGGGCAGTCTTCACATTTCCATCCATATATTTCATAAAGAGATACTGGTAGAACTTTTTGTAGTCGTAAACCACTTGATTGGCAGTATTTACGGAGTATTTGGTGGCTTCGGCCACTGCTTTTTTCGGGCTGAGGTGCTTCCATTTCAGGTCGTTTTCCAGGACCTGCCCGATAAATTTCATTTCATTTTCATACTGTTTTTTGGCAATTTCAGGGTGGATGAAGCTATACCTGGTATAGGCGAAGTTGCTGATCTGGGCGAATACCCAGAAGGCAGCGTTGTCAGACCACTCCATCATATCACCATTCCCGGCAGCCCAGGTTTCAGGGGGTGTTGTCATAGAGGAATACATCGGCACATAGAGCGAAGAGGATGCGTCATCCAGGCCGAACCAGAAGATTCCACCGATTTCGCGGGGGAGCCATGAGCGTGACTGTGCAACGAAGGAGAATGCGGTCTGCTGGGTAGCCGTTGCGCGTTCATGGATATACCCCACGTCGTCAACTTTCCAGGTCATCGGGCGCCAGCGGTAGGGTTTGGCAAATGGGCCGGCTCCGATATCGAGGCTCATGTCCAGTTCGGTACCTTCGAGGTGATCACGCATGAACATCATCATATCGTGCACGGAGACTTTTTTGTCCGGTTTGATCCAGAGGGGCATCCGGTTGATGGCGTAGCCATGATCTCCGTGTTTGATATGCCCTTTGCAGTAATCCCAGTATGAGGGAGTATTCTTGAATTCTTCGTTCACTTTGTGGAACATGGAATAAACCCTGATTTCGCAGAACCTGGCGCCACCGAAATCAACCGGGGCATAGGTGTCGGAGAAGCTGAACTCTGTATCAGGACCGTTGAAATACCCCTTGGTGCGGGCGAAGCTGATGACATCGGGGGCGTTGAATGTCATAGCCTTGGGATCGTTCCAGTTGTTGGTTTTCTGGTATTCAAAAGTGGTAATCCTGGCCTGGTTTGCGTGGCCGGAGACATACCCGTCGGGGATCTGGAGGGCTACCCATACGGCACCTTTTTCCCCTTCCCCCTTGCCAATCACTTCCATGATCCACACCTCGTTGGGGTCAGAGATGGAGAAGGATTCGCCTGAGCTGTAATATCCGTGGGCTGCCATAAGGTCAGTCATCACTTTGATGGCTTCACGGGCAGTTTTCGAGCGCTGCAATGCCACATAGATGAGGCTGCCGTAATCCATGATTGCACCTGACTGTGAACCAAGCTCCTGGCGACCACCATAGGTGGTTTCTCCGATTGCGACCTGGTACTCATTCATGTTTCCTATCACATTGTAAGTCTGGGTCACCTGGGGGATTTCTCCGAGGAACTTACCGGTATCCCACTCGTAAATTTTGAGCATGGTGCCGGATTTGTATTTCCGGGCCGGCCAGTGGTAAAGTTCACCATAAAGGGTGTGGGAATCGGCCGCATAACTGATCATTGTGCTGCCATCGGCAGAAGCCGATTTGGTGATGAGGTAATTGGTGCAAGCATTCACTTGCTGTACTGTAAACAGTGCAATAAGCAGGGTTGCAATCCCTGTAATCCATTTTAATTTCATTGGTCAGTGTTTTTTGTTCGACTGCAAAAATAGTCGTTTTATTCACTTATCCAAATGTATGGCAGGGTTCAAAGACCGATTCTGAGTTCAGCAGCGATAAGGTGCCTGAGGCCGGCCAGGTAATCAGGGTGATATTCCGGAGCATCAGCGCCGCTGATATTGGAATAGCGGTACGAGAGCTTTGCGATGGCGTTGTAGAAGATCTGATATTCAGCCGAAATGGTGCATTCACTCCTTCTCCACCGCTCCTCACTGATGAAAGGGAGCCCGGTCCGGTTACCTCCAAGGTTATTGTAGTCCGGGCCTTTCCTGGCATAACTGAAGGAAGCTTCCGTACGAAGCCGGCTCACAGGTTCAAACCGTAGGGAAACCCAGGTCTCCTCTGCATTGTCGCGGAGATAATGCCCCATATTGTAATGGTTCGATTCAAAAGTGGTGGTGGGTGTAAAGTGCTGGTATGTGAGGGGGTTTGTACGGGTATATTCACCAGTGAGGTGGATATTTTCTGCAGGAAAATTGGAGATCCTGAACCCGGTTTTGAAACTGAGGTAGTTCGACTGTTCGTCGGGTTTGAACATTCTGGTGGTGGCAATCTCATCCACGAAAAGGGTGGCATAGAGATGTGTCTTCGGCAGGACCCGGGTACTGATATCCATGAACATCTGTGCATTCTGGCCCGCGCGGTTGCTGGTGCCGTTCAGGGTATGGTCTATCGATTTGAAAAAGACGAAAGGGATCAGGTAGGCGGGATGAAGACCTATGTCGGCATAAACGATTGAGTTTCCGAAAGAGATATGGGTTGACTTCCAGGGTTTGAAAGTGATGAGGTTGGCTGCCAGGAACTTCTCCCGGTACACATACCGGTTGCGGGTGCCATAGGCATTGGTATAGGAAAAGGTTTTTGCACTGTCGATCACCTCTGAATTGAGCCAGGCATGAAAATAATTGAATTCAAGCCATTTTGCAGGTCTGAGTCTAAGTTTGAGCTGCACGAAGGAAGGAGTATGATCCGTAAAAATATTGGCACCGTGATAATTGTTTCCCCATTCAAAATGATCTTTCACCAGTCCGATGGTCATCCACCTGTTCATGTAGTTGATTCCGGCGCGCATTTCACTGAATTCCACCGATCCATCACTCCCTTCCTTGTAGACCCCACCGGTCTCCTCAGAGATGTATCCGGGCCGCACCATTGCCGATGAACTCCAGTTGTCCCTGAGGCTGGCGTAAAAGCTCCACTGGTTGCGGAGCATGCCCCAGGTTTCAAGGCCGTTGTGCCTATTCAGACTCTGAATACCCGAACCTGACCCACCAGCAATATCTCCCAGCACAGAAACACCCAGTATCGGACGAACCTCCAATGTAAACGGGTATTGCTGGCAATAAAAAGAACCATTATGCAGGTTGACCCCATATTTCGCATTGGAATCAAACGTGTTGAATGCCCGTGAATAGAATATGAGCTGCTCCTGCTGCCGCTTGTTCAGGAGCCCTTTTTGATCATCGGCAAGCTCAAGCTTTCCCCTGATATATGCCCTGGTGTAAGGCTTGACTGCTGAGTTGATCTCAATCACGCCTGTGTTGGCGAGTTCATCCAGGAAATCGTAGATACCAGAATGGCTAACATGCTCGTAAACAGGCTGTGCCGATATGTTGCAGGCGATCAGTACTATTGTAAACAACAGCAACAACCGTTTACTTGCTCCTGACCTTCTTGAACAGGATATTGTAGGTTGCCCTGAAGAAATAGCGCAAGTCGGTGATGATCGGTCTTTTTTCATAGGCATTAAGGTATCTCTTTTCGGAATCCATGATCTCTTCAAAAGTTTTCGGGAGATCTGCATAATAAGGGGGGATAAGGCCCGGTTTGAAGCGGGTACGCTGTTCCTGGAGCTCTTTGGTGTACAGGCTGAAATACTGGGGGCTTAGCGGCCTGACGCCAACCAGCTTCATGTCACCGTTGAAAAGGTTGTAGAGCATCGGAAGTTCATCGAGCCAGAATCGCCGCATGAAACTGCCAAGGGTGGTCACCCTGAAGTCGTTGGCAAACTTGCCCCCCTCTTCCAGGTGGTGCTTGTCGAAAACATAGTTCTGCAGGTATTCACTGTAGGGATGCATCGTGCGCATCTTGAGCACCCTGATCATTTTGCCGTGTTTCCCAATCCTGTTCAGGCGGATGAATAAACCGTAAGTGGGATGATAATCGAAAGCCGGTTCCTTGATCTTCTTTACGACAAAATAGTGCAGTTCCCTGATCCGGGCTTCATCTCTGATAACAAAACCGCACGAGTAAAGCCGGCCATAGGTCTCCGCCTTTGACAACAGCCTGTTCTGACCACTGGTCAGCAGAAAGTAAAGTCTTTTTGTGAGCCTGAGCTTTGGCATCACCCGCTTGAACAGAAAGTCAACAGTGTAGAAGAGATAATTGATTCCGGGAGGGAACTTTTTAAGGATACGCATTTTCCTTAACCAGTTCGTTTCAACGCAACCTATGAAGACACCGTCAAGGGGGAGCTTTTCATTGATGGCCTCGAGGAATTTATTAATTCTCCGGATGTCATTCAGCTTTTTCAGGTTGATGATAAAAGAGAATGTGTTGAGAGGCTGCTTTTCAATATTGAAACGGGTAGTGGTTGACAGCAGCAGGGTTTTTTTGAAGCCCGGGTCACAGAAACTCATGATGAACTGGTAAACCTGATCATTGGTCTCTGCGACGATCAGGTCCCTCATATGGGTCTGAAGGGTGTCAACCTGGTATGCTGCTTCTGCTTTATCCAAGGCTATTTGAATAGGATAATCATTTTGTATTCCAGATGGTCACGATGGCGTACCCTGAGGATGTATGTGCCTGCGTGGACAAAGGTAGCCAAAGGTAACTGAATTCTGTTTAGGCCGGTATCGAGGAAGTCATTGAAGAGCGCTTCAAGCTGACGACCGTGCACATCGAGAAGATCAATACTCACGATATCAGGGACTTCGACGATGACATCCAGGGATGCCATATTCCCGGTGGGATTCGGGAAAGGATCATTGATGGCAAATGCAGGATTGAATGCCACACAACGGGAATCGTTGTCAGGGTTGATGTCGGTGGGGAAATCCGGGATGGATGCCCTGACACAGACCGAATTCCCCGGGGTTTTGGATCCGTCAGGGACAGTGAGCATAGCGGTGAATTCATACCGTTGAGCATACCCCGGTAACAGACGGTTGTCCGGGGAGGCAGCTTCCCAGCGCTCCATCAGAGGGCTCTCGCCCATAATCCAGGCATAAAGATCAACCCTCTGAAGTTCAACGAGGGAGTTGTTTCTGAATTCTACGGCAAGTTTCAGGAGGTTATCGTTGACAACGGCATCGAGGCGGATCACTTCAACATCAATGGCCGGAGATACGGTGAAAACATCATCCGAATAGAGATTCTGGCAACCCTGATTGGTGAATGCGGTAAGGCTGACGCTGAAGACCCCTTTTTGGGTAAAAGAGTGGGATGGGTTGGTAAGTGTGGAGAATATTCCGTCACCGAAATCCCAAAGATAGCTGTCGGCACCGGAAGAGGTGTTCTGGAAGTTGACCAGGAGCGGGGGGTGGCCAAAAATGGGCGACATGATGAACCCCGGAGCCGGTGAGGGGTGGATGATCAGTTGCTGCGTCACCGAGTCGGTACAGCCTGATGATGATGTGACTGCCAGGCTGACCGGGTATGTGCCGGGGTCTTTTATCGAGATGACAGGGTTTTTCGTTGCAATCGGTCCAAGGGTGTCTGGGTGCCATACCCATGAAATCAGGGTGTCTCCCTGTACAGTGGATTGTTCGGCAAGAGCCAGGGGCTTGCCGGAGCAACCAGCGTCCGTGAGGATTTTTGCCACCGGGAGTTCACGGATACTGACATTGCCGGAGATCGTATCGCTGCAGCCGGAAAGGGAAGACCCGACAACCAGTGTGGCCTGGAAGGTTCCTGCTTGCAGGTAATGGTGCTGTATAGAGTCATATCCCGATACGACCTGAGATCCGTCCCCGAATTCCCACACTCGTTCTGTAGTCGGCCAGGTAGTCGCTACGATGCTCTGGTCGGTGAAGGTGACCGGCATTGACCGGCATCCCGGATCGGGGCTTGTTGCAAAGATGGCCTGCGGTTTCTGTGCGACCATAACAGTAACAGAGTCAGTGGCCGGGCATCCATTGACACCTGTGACGATGAGTGAAGCAGCGTAATTGCCGGGGGATTGCCATGTAAAAGAAGGAGCCTGGAGGGTGCTGGCCACCGGAGAAGTTGTTCCATGGTAAAATTTCCAGAAGAAACTTTGTACGGGGATTGTTGATGTCCCTGGCTGGAAATGTACCGGTTGACTGTGGCATGGTGCCGAGTGGGTGATGACTGCATCTGGCAGCGGGAGGATGTGGATGGTATCGGTAAACTGGCCGGTGCAGCCGGAGTCTGTGGTAACGTGCAG
>JAWOGX010000137.1:0-2930 GCA_046496455.1 Bacteroidales bacterium
CCTGAATTTCATGCAACGTTTAAGCGGAATTGCAACCTATACGAACAAGCTCGCCTCAATGATCACTGCCTGGCCCGCCAAAATCCTCGACACCCGAAAAACCACGCCGCTGCTCAGGGAGCTGGAGAAATATGCCGTCAGGATGGGGGGTGGTGAAAACCATCGGATGGGTTTGTATGATATGATTATGATCAAGGACAACCACGTTGACTTTGCCGGGGGGATAGAGGCAGCCATAAGCCGCGTCCGGGAATACCTGGATCAGCTGGGAAAAGACCTGAAGATTGAAATTGAGGTCAGGAATTTTGAAGAACTGAAGCGGGTACTGAACATTGGCGGTGTCAACAGGATCATGCTGGATAACTTTTCCCCCGCGGATCTGTCCACTGCTGTGAAGATGATCGGCAAACGCTTTGAAACCGAAGCCTCTGGTGGCATCCTCCAGGAGAATATTGTTGAATATGCTTCAACTGGCGTTGATTATATATCTATCGGTGCCCTCACGCACCAGATCCGAAGCCTTGACCTCAGCCTGAAAGCGATCTGATTGCCTATGATAAAGCTCATCAAACAATACTACCAGGCCACCATGGAGTTCATCAACAGTAAACTCTCGATGGTCAAAATACCCGGCGGCTCCGGTATTACACTCTACACGCTTGTTACCCATTTCCGCTCCGCAATCGGTTCCGGGAGCCTCACCACCCGCGCCTCATCGATCTCCTTCAAGTTTTTCGTTGCCCTTTTCCCGGGGATCATCTTCCTGTTTACCATCATCCCACTGATTCCGCTGAAAGATTTCCATGAGACACTGATGCTCATCCTCAATGATATGGTTCCCGATACGTTTGCTCCATTGCTGGAAAAAACAATCAATGACATTGTCAGCCGCCGCCAAACCGGCCTTTTGTCCATGGGGTTCATCCTTGCGCTCTATTTCAGCTCCAGCAGCTTCATCAGCCTGATCTCCTCTTTCAACCAGTCTATCAACATTGAAGATACCCGCACTGGCATGCAACAGCGCATCATCAGCATCATCCTCATGATCGTTACAACGCTGCTGGTCATCATTGCTGTCAGCATAATGATTCTCGGGCACGATTCACTTCAATGGCTTATTGAACAAGGTTATATCAGTGAAAGTAAAAATTATTCATTACTATTAATTGGTCGTTGGTTCTTTCTGGGTGGATTGATTTACCTGATCATCTCCACCATCTATTACCTGGCCCCCACCAGGCGTAAAGACTTCAGGTTCTTTTCGGTCGGTTCCCTCATCGCTACCCTCTTCCTGATGGTTAACGCCTGGGGTTTCGGTTTTTTTGTCAAATATTTTTCCCATCACAATGCCCTCTACGGATCGGTCGGTACGCTGCTGTTGCTTTTGCTTTACATCTATTACAATGCAATCATCCTGCTGGTGGGCTTTGAAATAAATACCAGCATTCGTGCAGCCAAAAAAAATTTAAACAACCATTCGCAAGAATCAATCGAAGGAGTTGTCTAAAAGGGCAATGAACCCAGAGGCCATGCAAGACCAGGAACTTGCCAGTAAACTTAAAAATGGAGACAGGGATGCTTTCCGATGGCTTGTGGACCAGTATCAGGTTAAAGTCGTTAACCTTTGTAATGCCTATCTGCACGACATCCAGGAGGCAGAAGATATCGCTCAGGATGTATTCGTGGAAGTATTCAACTCCATACACCGGTTCAGGGGAGACTCGGCACTTGCGACCTGGATTTACAGGATTACTGTCAACAAGGCCCTCAACAGAAAAAAGAAATTGTCGGGCATAACACTGGTCAACCTCTTTTCATCAGGAAATAACCGGAATAATCCATCATCACAGGAGCGGGACCTTGTGGCCGGCGCAGAGCGCAACCCTGATTTTGAACTCAGGCAGGAAGAAGACAAAAAAGCGCTACAGTCAGCTGTAGACCGCTTACCCGCTCCTCAGCGGACTGCATTCCTGCTCAGCCAGTATGAGCAACTTTCCTACAATCAGATCGCGGATATTATGCAAACCTCCCTTTCGGCTGTTGAGTCCTTGCTTTTCAGGGCCAGGGGGAACCTGAGAAAATACCTCGCAAGCTATATGGAAAAAGATTATTGACCTTTCACCGCAAGTTTATCCGAACAACCCTGTCTAACCCATTATAAACGCCAACATCATGCACTGCAGAAAAATACAGCAACAACTCTCACAGCTCCCCTCTCGGGAAATTCCTGAAGGAGCCCTGAGTGAGCATCTGTCCACCTGCTCTGCCTGCGCTGCAGCCCATACGCGATTTTGGGAAATTATGGATGTCATTGAACAAGACCGGATCACAGAAGTGCATCCCTGGTTCATCACCAGGCTGGAAGCCAGACTGGAACAAAAATCCAATATTGATTTTGCAGGCATTTTCCGGTTAAAACCTGTTGCCATTACCCTGTCTCTTCTGTTGCCCTTGCTTGCAGGCATATGGTTAGGTTACAACACCTTTAATAATAATCAACAGCAACAGCAGGATTATGAGCTTATTGCTGAAGTCAATAATCTGCTTTCCACACCAGGCTATGGAGAGGATACCTGGTATCTGGCAGAAGAATAATCAAAAGAAATCATGAATACCAAACATTACAAAATCCTTGTGTGGCTTGTCCTCGTGCTACTTGTGCTGAATATTTCAGCACTCGGAACCATTTTATGGTTCCGTTTCGCCCAGAAACCCCCAATCAGGGATGTGCCGGTGAAAGATCAATCGTGCTTCAGAATGCATGATGATTTCATCAGGGAAGAAATCGGGTTGAACGATGCACAGATGAACCGGTTTGTTGCCCTTCGTGACAAACACTTCGAAGAAATCAGGGGAATTTCTGAACAGGTGAGGAGCACACGGATGTACCAGTTCATCTCACCATCATCGCTGTGCTGGGTGCGTACGCG
>JAWOGX010000183.1:0-10183 GCA_046496455.1 Bacteroidales bacterium
CTTTACCGACAGACTTATCCTGGTACATAAGGTTGTTTCGGAGGAGGAAGCCAGGGTTTGGATCAACCGCATTGCGGATGAGGTAGAGGGATGGTAGTTGAGTGATCAGTCGAGAGTCGAGAGTCGAGAGTCGACTCTCGACTCTCGACTGATGACTGATGACTAATTTACTACCTTTGCAGCGATGACAAAGCCACAGAAAAAGATAGAGATCAAGAACAAGAAGGCGTGGTACGAGTACTTTCTGCTGGAGGAGTTCACTGCGGGGATGATTCTGACGGGGAGTGAGATCAAGTCGGTGAGGGAGGGAAAGGCGAGCATAGCAGAAGCTTATTGTTTTCTTCAGAATGGTGAGCTATATGTGCGGAATATGCACATTTCCGAATATCATCACGGGGGTTATTCGAATCATGAGCCGAAGCGTGACCGGAAGCTACTTTTGTCACGCAGGGAGTTGAAGCGTCTTACGGTAAAAACCGTGGAGAAGGGGCTTACGATTATTCCGTTGCTGCTGTTTATCAGCGACTCGGGATATGCCAAGCTGAAGATCTCTATAGCCAGGGGGAAGAAATTTTACGACAAGCGTGACAGCATCAAGTCACGTGATATCGAACGGGAGGCTGACCGCTCAAGGTAGTTGAGGTGGGGTCTGCGTCGGCACTATCTTCAGGTATTTCATCGTATTCATCATCCGGATCGTAATCATCATCGTCAGGGGATACCGGATCGGGTTCCGGTCCACAGCTTCTGCAAACCAGGGCCATCACCAATCCGGAAACCAGACCCGCGAGGTGCCCTTCCCAACTGATGTTTTGATCAGGAAAAAACTCCGGAAAAAGGCTCCATATGAATCCGCCGTAAAGAAATACCACCAACAGGGCATACGCCATCAGGTTACGGTTTTTTCTGATGATTCCCCCGAGGAGGTGAAAACCGACAAGTCCATACACGATACCGCTGGCACCGATATGGTTGGATCCCGGTTTCCCGATAAACCACAGGCCCAGCCCTGTGAGAAGGAGAATCCAGATCAGCACTTTCCAGGCAGCTTCACGATAAAAGAAAAAGAGACCGGAACCGAGGACAAAGAAAGGTATCGTATTGGATATCAGATGATCAAACCCCCCATGAAGAAAAGGCATGGTAAAAATCCCCAGAAAACCCTCGTAGCTCCAGGGGCGCAGTCCGAACCGCAGGGGTGCTTCGCTGACCAAAGCCACATACCCCTGCACGCCCCACATCAGCAGAATGAGAATGGCAGTGGTCACCACACTGAAAAAAAGGCGCTTTCCGGAATAGAGGTAATGGTTTGGATTCATCATAGGGTTTTGTAGCTTTGTAAAAGTAATAAGTTTATCAAAATATAACCCATGATGCGAAGAATTGTTCCGGTGCTGGCATTCTGCCTGATGGCAATGGCCACTTACGGGCAGGCGGAAGACTTTGACACGTTGTTCAGCCTGGGCAAGGCGGAAATAAGAAAACCATTCGGAGAGGCAGATTACCAGGCTGCCTCGGAGTACCTTGAGAGGGCTGTTGCGATGCGTCCTGACCACGCCGAGGCAAGGTATTTCCTCGGCTATGCATACAGCGGGCTCAATTCGAACGACGGTTCAGCGATGCTCAGGACGACACGGTTCAAGACCAACCGGTCCAGCACACAGTTTGAGAAGGTGATACAGCTGGAGCCCAAATACAGTGGGGAGATCGTGGTACTGGATCCCTATGCCAAGATCACCTCTGAGTGGGGGAGCCTGGCCATTGCTTACCTGGACAGAGAGGAGCCCGACTCGGCACGCTGGGCGCTGGCGGAAGGGAGACGCAGGGGCGGCTTCTCCAATTACTGCATCGCTTTCAGCAGAACAATCCTTGACTACTGTACCGATAGTGCCATCCTGATCAGTTACGGCGACATGTCAACATTCCCGCTCCTCTACGTGCAGGTTGCCGAAGAGTACCGCACCGATGTCTCCGTGGTTGACATCAGCCTCCTGAACACTGTATGGTACGATGACATGCTCGAGAGATACTGTCATGTCAAATTTGACCTTCCTGCGGAAACCAGGGATACCATTCAGTGGTTGGAATGGAAAGATTCTCTGATCACGGCAGGGGATTTCTCATGGATTGTAAAGCCATCCTACGATGACCGCGTTCTCATCCGTGGTGACATCATGCTGATGAGCATGATCCGGGAGAACAGGTTCCGGCGGGATGTCTATTTCATTACCGGCATCCCGGAGGATCAGGCCATCAGCCTCAAAGAGCACTTCCTGACCGGCATTTACATCTCCCGCGTCAATCATGACAAAGCGGAACGGATCAGCCAGCCGGTGTTTCTGGAGGGGATTATGCGGTTGCTGAGCATATCGGAACTTATCAATCACAACAGCCAGGGTGACCTGCTATTCATCTATCTGATCAGATACGATATGATCAGGAGGATATACGATTCGATGATGCTGTACAAGCGCAGCGAGGCACAGGAGGTGCTCGCGCTGATGGACCTATGGCTGGATGAAGAAACTTTCCCGATTGAAGACGAAAGGATGAAGCGATACGTTGAACTATTGCGGGATGAGTTGAAATAGGTTAATAAGTTGCAAAGAATCCTTTTGCAGAAAACCCTGACACCATTCCGGTTGTTATTACCTTTACACCCAAAACCATTGAGATGCGATTCCGGATACAGATCACCATTCTGCTACTTGCCTTAGTCTTTCCAGCTGGGGCACAGTCTGTCATAAAGCTCGGGCAGGAGAAGCCGCAGCAGGAGAAATCACTTGAGAAATTTGAGCGTGCCCTTGACGTGATCAACAGGTATTATGTTGACACGGTGGACAATCAGAAAATGGTAGAGCAGGCGATCATCAGTATGCTAAAGCAGCTGGACCCCCACTCTAACTATTTCACGGCGGAGCAGATCAAACGCGCCAACGAGGACCTTGAAGGGACCTTCGAAGGGGTTGGGGTGGAGTTTCAGATCATCGAAGACACCCCTACCGTAATGATCATCAACCCTGATGGTCCTGCGGAGCGTGGTGGCATTCTCCAGGGTGACCAGATCCTCCGCATTGGCGGGGAGGCATCAACCGGGAGCAGCATCACCACGGGTTGGGTATCGAGGAAGGTACGTGGCGACAAGGGAAGCGAAGTGGTGTTCACCGTAGTGCGTGAAGGGGAGAAGGAACCTTTGCAAATCACTGTCATCCGTGACAAGATCCCGACCTACAGTGTTAACAGCTGGTTTATGCTGAACGAAAATACCGGATACATCAAGATCAGCCGGTTTATGCGGACCACGGTGCCCGAGTTCGAGGAAGCACTCCGGGAGCTGAAGAAACAGAACATGGATGGCCTTATCCTGGATTTACGCGGCAACACGGGCGGATTGCTCAAATCGGCGGTACAGCTCGCAGACCATTTTCTGGGGAAGGACAAGGTGATTGTTTACACCGAAGGGTTGAACCATCAGCGGCTTGATTACAAAACGACCGGCAAGGGGCTTTACCGGAAGGGGAGACTGGTCGTGCTGATTGACGAAAACACGGCCTCGGCCAGCGAGATTGTCACGGGGGCGATACAGGACTGGGACCGGGGCATCGTGATGGGGAGCAGGTCATTCGGGAAAGGCCTGGTGCAAAAGCCATACAGTCTGCCGGATGGCTCGGCGATCCGACTTACCATCGCGAGGTATCACACCCCGGTTGGGAGATGCATCCAGCGCCCCTACGAGCAGGGCAGGGAGAGGTATTACGAAGAGATGAATGAAAAGATCAGGCTGGGTGTCTATTCTGATGCAGACAGTATGAACCTGCACGACTCACTGCGATACCAGACGCCGGGCGGGAGAATAGTTTACGGAGGGGGAGGCATCATGCCCGACATTTTCGTAGCTGCGGATACTTCAGGAAATTCTGAACTATTGACCTCCCTTCACCGGAGCAATATGTTCAACCGTTATGCGCTTTACATGGTGCGCCACCATAAGGATTCACTTCTGGGATTATACCCCGGTGTAGAAGATTTTCTTGCATTAAAGGGCAATGCGACTCCTTTGCTTGAAGATTTCAGCTGGTTTGCAGCCGGGTACGAGATTGCACCTGATGAAAAGATGCTGGCCCATTCAGGGCCGTCCATTGAACGGCAGGTGATGTCCAGCCTGGGCAGGCTCCTTTACGGCAACAAAGCATCCTGGCAAATCCAGGGAATCTACGATCCCCTGGTCAAACAAGCCATCGGGGTGATCGCTGAAGAGGAGTCATCCAGGTTGTTTAAAGTGAGTCAGCAGACTGAATAAAAACGGGAATCCTGTTGATTGGGATTCACAAAAAAACTGTAGGTTTGTTTTCAGAAATGACAGACATGAATTCGCAAAAATCAATATCAATATAAAATATAAAAACAAAGCACTATGGCAGACCTCAGTACAAAATACATGGGCTTGAGCCTGAAAAACCCTGTCATTGTTGGTAGTTCAGGATTAACGAATTCCACCGAAAACATCATCAAGATTGAGCAGAGCGGCGCTGGTGCCGTTGTGCTGAAGAGTTTGTTTGAAGAACAGATCAGGTATGAAGTGAGCAAAGCGCTTACCTCGGATGATGAATCGATGAACATGTATCCTGAGGCGATGGATTACATCAGCAACTACAGCAAAAACCACAAGATCAACGCATACCTTGACCTGATCAGGGATAGCAAAGCAGCCACTGACATACCCATCATCGCAAGTATCAACTGTGTTTCTGCCACAGAGTGGACCTCGTTTGCAAAGAAAATACAGGATGCCGGTGCCGATGCACTTGAGCTGAATGTTTTTGTGCTCCCGTCAGATCCGAACCACGGAGCCGCGGAAAACGAGAAGCTGTACTTCGACCTGGCAGAGACTGTCCTGAAACAGGTTTCCATCCCTGTATCGCTGAAGATCAGCCATTACTTTTCGGGGCTGGCCCGGTTCACCAGGCAACTGAGCTGGACCGGCATCAAGGGGATGGTGCTTTTCAACCGTTTCTTCTCTCCGGATATAGACATCAACAACTTCAAGGTGATTTCCACGAATGTTTTCAGCACACCGGAAGAGATTTCCATTTCGCTTCACTGGGTTGCCATGCTGAGCGACATCCTGCATTGCGACATATCGGCATCCACCGGTGTGCATGACGGCCAAGGGGTGATCAAGCAGCTGTTGGCAGGAGCTACAACCGTACAGGTGACTTCTGTGCTATACAAAGAGGGATTCGCCCGTATTCCTGCCATGCTGAATGAACTTACAGCGTGGATGGACAAGAACAACTTTGCGAAGATTGAGGATTTCCGGGGGAAGATGAGTTACAAATTGACTGAAAACCCTGCAGCATACGAGCGGATGCAGTTCATGAAGCATTTTGCCGGTATCGAGTAGTTATTTCGTGCAACGCGCTAAAAGTATTGTGGGAACAGCATTTCCGCCAGTTCCCGCACACACCCTTCCCCACCCTTTGCTGAAAGAACAACATGCACCTCTTTCCTGACTGCTTGCGATGCATCGGAGGGTGCAGCTGAAAATCCCACCTTACGCATCACATCGAGGTCGTTGATGTCGTCACCGATATAGGCAATCTCATCCAGTGCGACGCCCGCTTTTTCGGCCCATTGCTCAATGATGACCGCTTTTTTCTCCTGACCGGTATAGCTGAAACTCACACCCAGCATTTCAGCCCTGTTTCTGATCAACGGCCTGTTGAAACCGTGGCTGAGCATTCCGGTCCTGATGCCGTTTTTCTCCAGCCGCATCAATGCCAGGCCGTCCTTTGCGTTGTATTTTTTAAGTTCCAATCCGCTGTCGCTGTAATACATCCCTCCATCTGTCATCACACCGTCCACATCGGTAACGAGCATTTTCAGCCTGTCGCCGGCGCTGGAGACGATGGAGAGATTTTTTCTAAGGATGTCATCAACAGGGATACTCAGCGCATCGGCGATCAGGATGAGCTGTTCCGGGGAGGGTGTACCGGAACCGGTGACCATATTAAAGATCATCTCGTGGGAAATGCCGAGGGATGCATAGAACTCCTCTTCATTCCTGCCTTGTCTGAAGAGCAGGAATTTTACGTTGCTGAAAAGATAGTGCATAATCAGAAAATATTGCGGTTCAGGGCAGGGGCCATGGCTTTGAGCGAGGTGAACAGATCCCTGAACTGCTGGTGGTTAAGTTGCTGTGCAGCATCTGACTTGGCATTGGCGGGGTCGGGGTGCACCTCGATGAGGAGCCCTTCAACGCCCATGGCCATGCAGGCACGTGCCAGGTCGGGGACACCATAGGCGAAACCGATGGCGTGACTTGGATCCAGGACGATCGGCAGGTTCGTATTCTCCTTCAGCCAGGAAACACCGCAAAGATCGAGGGTGAAACGTGTTTTGGTCTCGAAGGTGCGGATTCCCCTTTCACACAGGATGACATTGCTGTTGCCACCCGAGAGGACGAATTCTGCAGCCTGGACAAATTCCTGAAGTGTAGTCCCGAACCCACGTTTGATCAGCACAGGTTTGTTGGTGGTAGCGCAGCGGCGGAGGATTCCCTGGTCGTACATCGCCTTGGCCCCCACCTGGATGATATCGGCGTATTCAATCACCTGATCGATATGGGTAGCATCCCGAGCCTCTGTGATGATTTTGATGCCGTACTTCTCCCGCATCTCCGCCAGTAACTCAAGCCCTTCCGTGGCAAGTCCCTGGAAAGTGTAGGGTGAGGTTCTTGGTTTGAAACTTCCTGCACGCAACACTGAAAGTCCCATCTCTTTCAGCAGTGCCACCGACTGCTCGATCTGTTCACGCGATTCTACCGAACAGGGGCCGATAATGACCGTGGTATTGGGGAGTCCTCCTCCTATTTTACCGTGACCCAGGTCAACGGTGCGGTGCGCTTTGTAGGCCGAGGATGCAAGCTGAATGTCTGTATCAGCCACAAAAAACCTGTCGGTTAAATCCTCCAGCTGCACAGGCACCTGCTTCAGTGATGACGGGGTTACGATTACCAGCCCTTCATCAGTCCTGATGATTGTGGAATACATCCCTTGAAGCAACGGTCCGATCTCAGTTTCCTGAACTCCCTCTTTCAGATGGATTATCATAAATGCAAATTTCGTTTAATGTTTAAAGCGTTTTCGTGACAACTCCCCACGCCGGTCCGGGACATGGGATGATGAATAAAAACGGCTCTATCTGTCAGCAGGATAACAAATCTGAAAAGAGAAAGTTAATCCTGTTTACAAAAGATGGCAACAAAGATAAACAACCTGCCGGAGAAACACCAACCAATCGTATTGGTATACAATCAGAATTTCACAGCAACACTCCCAAGGATATGAAATCCAGCCTGCGGAAACAGGCCATCACTGGTTTTGTGTACCCCATCCTCATAATACCGGTATACCCAGCCGTTGCTTTCATATTCTGCATTCAGGATGTTGTTAAGCATCAGGTTCAGGGTGAGTTCACGGATGCTGCGGACTTTAAGTTCATACCTGACATGGATATTGTTTACAAACCACGGATCCAGGCTCCTGTCTACGCTGCCGGTATTATCCAGATACTGCCGGCTTACATACTGGCTGACGAGGGCAACCGAGAGCTGTTTCACCGGGATAAAGCGGAGAATATTGCTGGCGACAAGGGAGGGGGAGAATGAAATCTCCGTGTTTCCAAGCTCTTCGGATCGCTGTCCCCAGGTGTCCCAGTCATCGATGAAGGCCACGAAGCCGATGATCCTGTTCCTGCTCATGGTTGCGTTGGCTTCCCAGGTAAACCAGGGGGTGAACCTCATCCCTGCGACCAGCTCCACACCGGCACGGTAGCTTTTATCCACGTTGGTCATGACCGGAGACCCGACATCGTTGATTTCACCGGTCAGGACGAGCTGATCCCGGTAATACATAATATAGAGGTTTGCAAGTGCCGAAAGTCGGTCATGGGTGATTTTATGCCCAAGCTCTGCATTGAAGAGGCGCTCTGCGCCCGGCACCGGGCCATCGGCGCCCGCGTCGGTGAAGTTGCTGCGGTTGGGCTCACGGTTCGCGATGCCCGTGAGGAGGTAAGTTTCGTGCCTGTCGTTATGGAGGAAGGAGGCACCAGCTTTTGGGTTGAAGAAAAAGTAATCGTGCGACTGCCCGATATCCCTCAGGTCATCATCGGTACCGGTGATCACATAGTGGATATCCCTGACCTGCAGATCGGCAAAGAGAACCGTTTTTGCTGTGGCCTGGTGCAGGTAGCGGGTGTAGAGACTCGCCTCTCTCTTCACCCCGTCGCCACGGTACCATTCATGATCCCTGGAGACGCTCCCCTGGTGCCGGAGCCAGACGAGAGTTCCAAAATGGTCTCCATCGTAAGTATTTAAAGCACCCCCTATAGCAAACTGTCCTCGCTTAGCGGAGCGCGCCAGCGACCAGGTGGCACCATAGAAGCGGTTATCGAGCCACTTGCGCTGGATAAGGTCGGTGCGGGTAATGGTGTCAGTTCCGTATATTACCAAAGGTAAGTCATAATCCTTCAGTTTTCTGTCAGATTTGTAGCTTTCATAAAACCCCTTTCCGGTTGTGAGATGGATGGCAACATTCGCATTCCAGCGTGGGTTGATTCGCTGGATGACATGGAGCTGATAGTGGGTTTGGAGGTAATCATCCACCTGGTTTTCATAGGCCCTCAGCACCCCTTCTTCATCATAATACAGCCCCTGGGGGTTCCAGGTACGGTTGGTGTCGAGGATCTCCGAAGGGATGCCATCCCATGCCTGGTAGGTCACCTCTTTGCCCGACATCACCACCCCTTTGACCACAGTACTTTTCCCGTAATAACCCCCGGACAGGTAGAAGGAATTGAGCTTTGCCGAAGCACGATCAATAAAGCCATCGGACGAAATCCTGGAAACTCTGCCATCGAAGGCATAACGGTTGCCGATCAGGCCGCTTCCGAAACTCAGGTTGTTTTTCATGGTGTTGAACGAGCCGAACACATGGCTCATCGAGGCATAAGGGTCTTTATTGAGTTGCTCGGTACGGATGTTGACGGATCCACCGAAGGCACCCGCACCATTGGTAGAAGTGCCTACCCCACGCTGTATCTGAATATCTTCCACAGACGAAGCAAAATCGGGAAGGTCGACCCAATAAACGGCATGCGATTCCGGGTCATTGAGGGGCACGCCATTGATGGTAACATTGATCCTGTTCTGGTCCACTCCGCGGATCCGCATCCCGGTGTAGCCAATCCCGGTGCCGGCATCGGATGTCATCACCAGCGAAGGGGTTGTACTGAGGAGGTAAGGGAGGTCCTGTCCGAAGTTTACCGCTTTGAGTTCCTGTTTGCTGATCACGCTGGTGGCACCGGACACCCTGTCATCGGGGCGGAGAGCGCTCACAATAAACTCTTCAGAAAGGTGTATCCTGGGCTCAAGAAGAACCCCGACGGAATCCCCTTTTTCTGTTACGGTGACTGCACGCTGATAAGGAGAAAAGGCGATATGGGTAATCATCAGCTGATAAACCCCGGGGTCAAGCCGGCTGAACCTGAACCGACCCTCCGCATCGGTAAAAGTGCTCCTGTAACTTTCGTTCAGGAACACATGGGCTCCTGCAATGGCAGCACCCGTCTGCCGGTCACGCACAACCCCTTCCATGGCGGGCTGACTCCAGGCCATGACAACCGTGGTCATCATCGCTGCAAACATCAAAACTGTTCTCTTCATCTCTTCTTTTTTTTGTCATTAAAGAAGAATGGTGAACAAGGAAAACCATTCGAAATCTGTTGTAACCACATTTCCCTCCGCCGGCACTACCCGGTTCAGGTTCTATGGGTATGATCTCAGCCCCTGATAGTGAGGCACCCCTGTTACTTTGTTTTGCAAAGATAGGGATAAATGTAATTAGGAATTAGAAATTAGAAATTAGTAAACAGATGAGTGATCGGGGGTGGGTGGATTATCTGCCTCTGAGCACCGTAACTGAGCCACTGTAGTCCTTGTATTCCATCTCCCCTTTGACCCGTATCCTGATCCGGAGGACGAAATAGTATACCCCGTCGGAGTGTCCCGCAGCGTTCCAGTAGTTCGTGCTGTTGTATGCATCGGATTCAAATACACGCTGTCCCCAACGGTTGTAGATGGTCATCACGCTACCCGGGAAATTATCGATGCCATCGATCTTGA
>JAWOGX010000201.1:0-2699 GCA_046496455.1 Bacteroidales bacterium
AATATTTCAAACCACCGACAACCAAAGCATTAAGCCTGCCCTGCTCATCAAACCGAACAGCAAATAAACACAGGGAATCAACCTTCACTTTTTTGTTGCCAATATCAAAATCAGACTTTATGGGATCACCACCCACATTTTTAGTTCCTGCCACCCGGATATACGTTCCGTCAATCAGCCGGCAAAAACCGGTTGTAGGAGGAGCGAAGGATTCATGGTTAAAATCGCGTAAACTGAAATACTTATTGTCAATCACCCCGGTTGCCGGGGTTTGCCTGGCAACATTATGGACTTTGAGCGTTTCAAGAACCTGAGCCACGGCAGTACTGAAAGTTACGGGGTCAATCATAGATTCAGGCAATTGTGCAACAGCGTCAAACGAATTTGCGTTAAAATCCATTGTCCACTCCCCTATCCTGAAAAGTGCGGTTTTTCCTTTGCCTGCCTTGCTGAAATAGTCGGCCACCGGTTTACCGGAAAATTCCGGTTGGTAAAGCACAACAGCAGCATAGCGTTGCTTGCCGTAAACAATGTATCCTTCTTCATCAATCGTGAGGCTCCCGTTTTCAATTTCACTGGTTGGGATCAGATCGGTGGGATACCCGGTATGCCACAGCATGTCGGCCAAATCCATGCCCACATCGTTATAATGGGGACCGGCCCAATTCATGGCACCGGCATGGCCGAAAATAACGGCTACCGGGCAATCCAGCGGACTTTCACTAATATAATTCAGAAGCCGGATCCGGTTTTCCGCCTGCATGATCTCCGGCTTGTAGAGCGTCTGAAAAGAGAGGTAGTCAATTCTGCCACCACCCAGCACGGAACTCCAAACCTGTTCAGCCAGGTCAGCCTTATAGTACATATTATACCAGAACGCGCTTCCCCATTTCTTGCAAAGTGCTGTACGCACAGCATAGGGTGCCACTTCATCGGTTTGTGCCCAGTCTCTTTTTGTGGTCCACCAGTCGAGGCCATTTTTCTTGAATTCACAGCGATCGGGGTAAGGCCACCAGGTTGAATGCACCGTAACAGCAGCATCGGGACCAAAAACCTCCTTGACGGTATGGTAAAAATCTTCCTCGAGCCCTGTATTCCTGACTCTTGACATATCCATGAAATGATTGACAACCATCTGGCGCTCGGCATCATAACCCTTGAATCCCAGGGCCATGAGCAGGCAATCTGCAAGCAATTCCCTGCCGTTTGTTCTTTCGGCATAAGCCTTTGCCCTGTGCGGGGAATACCAGTAATCAATGAAACCCGACCTGAAGAAGCGGGGGTAATACGGTGGAAACCCCCATTCATCCTTGCAAACACCAGCCAGTTTAACATCGGCGTATTGCCTGATTATATCCTGCTGAAATTCCACCAGGTGAGGAGCAAATATATCGGGATATAGGTGCGTAAATGACACCATAACGCATATATGGGTTTTTCCGCCCATACCGTCATCAGATGTGGGAACGCGGATAAGAACGGAATCCTTTGACTCCAGCAAAATCCGACATTTACCGGAAATATCCTGCACGGATGATTTTTCAATGCCATCCCCGGTGTTTTGATAAGCATAAGCTCTCAGGAAAGATCCGGATAAAGGAATGTGATGCGTAATGTTGCCTCCTGAATAGTGATCGTTCAAATCGAGACTGGGAATTTTAACATCTGTTGAATCTTCTTCGCCAATAGCTTCTTCCCTGATCCGAAGCATCTGCTGAAGCTCATCGGGATATTTTTTCATGAAGGCTCTCCTTGCAGCTCTCACATCAAGGTCAGCCGCAAGCACCATATTATGCTGCACTGCGTATTCGGCTGCAAGTTTCACCTGGCCGTGTACTTCAGGAGATACCACTTCCTGATCGGGAAATCTTAAAAAAGGGATAATCAAATTGAAAGGAGAATTTGAGCCCGCCAGTTCCAGCTGCTTTTTATATCCTTCGGGAAGCATCTCTCTCTGACCCCAAACCCACACACCTACTACGGGCATGTATTGATTAGAAATCTTATTGGATACCTGATTTTCGGTCTGCGCCTCTGAATAATCAGGATACCTGACCTGTGCCGGACTGCTAACCGAATAAAGCATGAACATACAGATCATGCAGCAATGCATAATTGTTTTCATTGTTTCTGGTTTTAAAAGTGATTACTTGGGTCCGTCGTACAGGTAATGAAACCAATCAAACAAGGCCTTTCCGCCTGTTCCCGATTCATTGTAGCTGAAAAGCCCTAATTTAGGACCTTTCCAGAACCCGTTTCCGGCTACAAAAGGCTCCCCTATGGGACCGAATGTCTTGTTGTCGGTGCTGTAAAAGAACTGATTCGCACCTTGCGCAACAGTTACCTTTACCTTCAGGTATATTTTGGCAGCCTTAACAGGTGCGCTTTTGAGCGTTCCGTTTATATTTGTGAATACGGACAACTTCCCGCCTGACTTGGAAATACCTGCCAGATTATATTGCCTTCCCATCACACAAAGTCCGGCTCTCTGGCCATCGGCCATTTCGGAGGTAACCAGGCATGTTACTGCTTCCCCTTCATTTCCCATGATCTTCTGGGTAATGGTATTTTTAGCTTTCAGGAATTCAGCAGCAGGTAAAGCATTCAATGCCAGGTAACCCGGATTACTCTTCAGCGACCAGGCTTCGTGAACCGGATTGTGGTTCCATGACCATTGAAAGCCAAGCACAGCGTTGTTG
>JAWOGX010000130.1:0-11058 GCA_046496455.1 Bacteroidales bacterium
GGGCTGGTGTTGATCAGATCCCGGGCTCTTCAAACGATTGGAATACAGTCCAAAGCTATGCAAGAGTTAACGGTGCAAAGGGGCAGGTCGTGATCAGCTCAGCAGATGCCCCGTTGATGCAGTTTGGAGGAATCAACACCGGACGTTATACAGCAGGTGCTGTGCCTGCAACCACCCATGTGTACGGATGGCCGATGAACAACTACTGGACAACCAACTTCAATGCTGATCAGCATGGCGGGCATGCATGGAGGTACACGCTGACCAGCTATGCCAACACATCACAGGGTGCAGCAAGCTGGTTCGGGTGGGGCAATCGCATCCCGTTTACCGGGAGGGTACTCCCGGGAGGAGGCCCCGGCGACCAGAGGCATCAGGCATCGTTCATCACCAACTGGCCGGAAAACATCCTCCTGATCAGCGCCATCCCCACACCTGACGGACTGGGAGCTATTTTGCTCCTGCGTGAAAATGAGGGGAAAGAAGCAACGGTGTCACTCATCAACGGAATCAGCAAAACACCTTTCAAACAGGTACCTGTGGATGTAACCGGGAAGCCGCTTGCAGGCAAGGAGAACACCATGCGCCCCTATGAAAGCAGGTTTATCCGAATAGATTTTAATTAATACCATGAGAAACAACGTATTAGCGCTGATTTTTTTTCTGATCACCTTTACTCTTTGCGCGCAGCCATACAAAGATCCCGGAGTGCCGGTGGAGGAGCGGGTCAAAGACCTTCTGGGCCGGATGACGCCTGAGGAAAAATTCCGGCAGTTGTTCATGATTCCCGGTGACATCGGGGGAGATACGGCATTGTATCAAACAGGATTATTTGGCTTCCAGGTGAACACTGTTGGCCAGGATGCCGGGGCAGCGGGTCAGATGCTGAATTATGCGGCAGGAAGCAATGCTTTTGAAACAGCGGTAAAAATCAATGAGCTTCAACACTTTTTTTCTGAGGAGACCCGGCTTGGGATACCCATCATCCCGTTTGACGAAGCTTTGCACGGCCTTGTCCGATCAGGTGCGACAGCTTTTCCGCAGGCGATCGGGCTTGCGGCAACATGGAACCCGGAGCTGATGCGCCGGGTAGCAGAAGCCATTGCCATGGAATGCAAAACACGTGGAATCAGACAGGTTTTATCCCCGGTAGTGAATATCGCTTCGGATGTACGTTGGGGAAGAACCGAAGAGACCTATGGCGAAGACCCTTACCTGGCTTCGCTGATGGGCAAAGCCTACATTTCAGCATTTGAAAAAAACAGCATCATTACAACTCCGAAACACTTTGTGGCAAATGTTGGCGAAGGTGGCCGCGACAGCTACCCGATCCACTGGAATGACCGGTATATGCGTGAATATATCTTTCCTCCTTTTGAAGCTTGCATACGCAAAGGTGGCGCACGTTCAGTCATGACAGCCTACAACTCCTATGACGGCACCCCCTGCACAGCCAGCGATTACCTCCTCAATAAGCTCCTCAGGGAAGAGTGGGGATTCGAAGGGTTTGTGATCTCCGATGCCGGTGGCACCGGCGGCGCCAATGTGCTCCATTTTACCGCTGCAGATTATGCTGATGCCACGACAAAATCCCTGACGAGCGGGCTCGATGTGATCTTTCAGACCAGCATAGACCATCAGGCACTTTTCCTCCCCCCTTTTCTGGATGGATCCATTCCGCAGGAAACGATCGATACCGCCGTTGCCAGGGTGTTGCGGCAAAAATTCCTGCTGGGCCTTTTCGAAGACCCCTATGTTGACCCCAAACTGGCAGCCGAAACCAATGGCAACATTGATCACCGCACACTGGCACGACAGGCTGCAAGAGAGTCCATCGTGCTGCTGAAGAACGAAAACGGCACCCTGCCTGTTTCGCCTCAAGTCAGATCGATCCTGGTAACCGGCCCGGATGCCGACGAGGCGCGCCTGGGCGGTTACAGTGGTCCCGGCAACATTCCTGTCAGCATCCTGCAGGGGATCCGGGCCACAGGCAAACAGGTTGATGTGGTATATACCAGGGGGTGTGACCGCACAGAAACACCCTTCTTAACTGTCCCCGAAGAATTCCTTTCCTGCATTTTCATGGGAGAGAAAGTGGGCGGACTGAAAGGGGAATACTACAACAATGTCACATTCACCGGAGAGCCTGCCCTGGTCAGGGTGGACAAGCAGGTGAAGTTCCAGTGGACGCTATACTCTCCTGAACCGGAAAAGCTGACCTACGATTTCTATTCCGTCCGATGGACAGGCAAGATCACAGCTCCGGAGACAGGCGGGTTCAGGATCGGGATTGATGGCAATGATGGCTACCGCCTTTATATTGACGGCAAACTGATCGCGGACAAATGGATCAAGCGTACCCGGGAGGCTTATCTGGTCCCCTTCAGTTTCAGGAAGGGGCAGGAATATGACATCCGGATTGAATTCTATGAACCTGTGGGCAATGCCTGGTTCAGTCTGGTCTGGGATTTTGGCCTGAAAAAAGATCAGGATGCGGAGATGGACAAAGCGGTGGGAATGGCTGCCCGCTCCGACATGGCCATTGTGGTTGTCGGCATTGAGGAGGGTGAGTTTCTGGACAGGGCATCCCTTGACCTGCCGGGAAGGCAGGAGGAGCTGATCAGGCGTATCGCCTCCACCGGGACACCCACGGTGGTGGTGATCGTAGGTGGGAGTGCGGTAACAATGCAGCAATGGATTGATGATGCAGATGCGATCCTGGCTGTCTGGTACCCGGGTGAAGAGGGAGGAAATGCCCTGGCTGAACTGCTTTTCGGCGACTTCAACCCCTCCGGGCGGCTACCCATCACCTACCCTGTCTCTGTCGGGCAGCTTCCCCTTTCATACAACCACAAACCTACCGGGCGCGGCGACGACTATTCCGACCTTACGGGGCAACCCCTGTTCCCCTTCGGTTTCGGACTAAGCTACTCCACCTTTACGTATGGCATTGAATTGAAAGACAACATTATACCCAAGAATGGCAGCACACAGGTGATCGTCTACGTCACCAACACCAGTGAGCGTGGTGGAAGCGAGGTGGTGCAACTGTACATCCGGGATGAGCTTGCCTCGGTTGCCAGACCGGTGACAGCGCTGAAGAGCTTTGCAAAGGTCACCCTCCGGCCATTTGAAACGAAGGGGATCATATTCGAAATCACGCCGGATAGGTTATCCATGCTCAACAAGGAGATGGAGTGGGTCGTAGAGCCCGGTGATTTCAGGATCATGGTTGGCGCCTCATCCAAAGACATCAGGCAAAGAGTGATACTGACGGTGACGGATTGACAGGGCAAATTTTCACTCATCATCAAAAACAAACAACGCCTCTCCACCCTCAGCGCTAACTCCTCCTGAAAGCCAGGTCGCAATTAACATATGGGCAACACATCAATCACATTTACCACATGACTGGCTCCTGAGCCCACCTGGAATGATGCGTCAATCTGACCAGGTTGTGCACTCAGCCTTCCGAAAAACACTACAGCAACAACGATTTGAACAAGCACAACAGGGTTAGCAATAGGTAAGCATCTTGCAGTCATAATCGCAAAGTCAGAGTCCGGGTTTTAGGGACAAAGGTTTGAAACATCTATTACCGAGATCAGGCAATGATTGTTATCATCTGTGGCAACGCCTTCAAAATAAACTTTCTTTTCAGTATCATTGCCCGTCAAAATAGTTGCAACACACGAAACTTTATGACTACTGGTAAAGATTTCATCAAAAAACATATTGAAAACTTTCATGGATTCATCGGAGACAAATGCCTTGATATTGGCCTTTATCAAGCCAAAATGTCTTTCACCCAGTATTTCAGCTCCGGTCAAATTTAATTCGCAGATACTGCCATCACCGGATATTGTAAAATAGCCCATGGGTGCCAGATCATAAAGCATGGTGTATTTTTTCAAGGCTGTCTCTGCAGTCTCATAAGCCTGTATCAGTTCCTCATTCTGCATTTCCAATTCTATCTGGTGCACCTGCAATTCATGAAGGAGTTTTTTCAGGTCTGTTTCAATATTCTTGAATTTGATGAGTTTTTTATTCTCTTCCAACAACTTCTCGGCTTTTACACGAAGATTTTTGGCATTCGTAAACTTCTGCTTTTCGGTATTCATGGTATTTAATTATAAGTTTTATTCATCATTCAACAACAGACTCTTTCTCAGAAACATCCGGAAAGAACCCTTCCTGTTTTGCAATCAAAATCATCCCTGCAGCCTTTTTTTGGTTGGTAAATAAAATATGCGCTGTCCATTCAATCAAAACATGTTGCCCCCCCTTCAGCATCACCTGAGTCTTAAAAATGCTGTCCTCCAAACCATTCAGTATCTTATGGAATGCTTTCCCTGCTGATTTCCGATGCGATTCAGGGATGAATAATTGTAAAAAGTTTTTCCCTATCGCTTCTGCCTGCTTTATTTCAAATATCTTTTCAGCCCTGTAATTAAATTCTGCAATCTCCAGATCTGCGGTAAGTTTCACAATGACATCAGATGAGGAATTGAAGAGTAAACGCTGAATCTGTTCTGTTTCATACAGCCCTTCCTCCACCTTTTTCAGGTCGGAAATATTGACAAAAGTAATGACAAGACCGTCAATTCTGTCATCCAATGTGCGATAAGGCATGATCCGGATGTAAAACCATCGTCCGTCTTTTCCGGGGATTTGTTTTTGAATGTACACAAGGGTACTGAGGACTTCACGGGCATCCTCCTCTATTTCAGGATAAAGCAGATCAGAAACCTGGTCGGTAAATGGCCTTCCTATGTCACTTTTTATGAATTTAAATATCTTGGTTGCCTGATTGGTATAGCGCCGGATGTTCAATTCCTTGTCAAGGAACAAAGTGGCGATATCTGTGCTGTTCAGCAGGTTTTTCATGTCATTGTCCAACCTCGAGAAATCATCCACCTTGACCTGCAGCTCTGCATTAACAGTCTGCAGTTCTTCGTTCAGGCTTTGCATCTCCTCTTTTGAACTGGTCAGCTCCTCATTGGTTGATTGCAGCTCTTCATTGGCGGACTGCAATTCCTCGTTGGCAGATTTGAGTTCTTCCTGGGAAGCCTGCATCTCCTCAATGGTGCTTTGCATCTCCTCACGGGTCTTGTGCAATTCATTTTCCAGCTCCGAATGCCTGATATTGGCAGAGTGTTTCTTTCCGGTTTTTGGTATTGCGGTTATTTCAGGCAACAAAGGCAGGTCTTCAAAAATGATCATCACTGTGCCTCGCAGTGCAACCGGCTTTTCAATGTAATGGATCGTAATGTTGGTTTTCCTGGAAGGATCCTGCACCGGTGCTTTCAGATTATGCAAGACAACCGTTTCTTTTTTTCTGACAGCCTGATTAAATGCCAGGGGAACTTCGTCACGCAATTCTTCCCTCAACATGGCAAAGATATTCATATTGGCTTTTCCGGTTGCCGGTTCCAGGTATTTCCCAACAGGGCCGCTTATGTAAATAACATCTCCATTCTCATTCACCAAAACACTGGGAGGTGAAAACTCCTGGATAAGCAACCGATCGGCCAGTTGTTGAATATTTTCAGAATGGGGCATGACTTTTTGATTTTCTGACAGATCAGGCTTGCTTCGGACAAATGAGGAAGGGAAATAAAACAAATCAGGAGTCAGGATGTCTCTGGATCGTTTGAAAATTTTCAGTCTGGATTCAACCGGATCGAAAAGGTGGTTCATGGTACCCAGGGTTTCAGAGCTGCCCAAAACCAAAATCCCGTCGTTTTTTAAACTGTAATAGAACATCCTGAGTATCTTCTTTTGCAGTTCGGGATTCATGTATATGAGCAGGTTGCGACAGCAGATGACATCGATCCTGGTAAAAGGGGGGTGCAGTATCAGGTTGTGCTGGGCAAACACAATCATTTCCCTGATTTCATTATTGATCCGGTAACCATCTTCTGTTCTTGTAAAGTACCGGTCAATCCGCTCGGGAGAAATGTCAAGCGCACTATTTGCGGAGAAGAGGCCCCTCCTGGCAAATTCGATGGCCGTATCATCGATGTCCGTGGCAAAAATCTTCAGGGTAATATTTTTATGCAGCTTGATTCTGTCCAGTGCTTCCTTAAAAGTGACAGCAAGGGTATAAGCTTCTTCCCCTGTCGAACAACCCGCAATCCAGGCTCGCATGCAAAAGCCCTCGGAGACACTCTGGAAAATTTGTGGGAGAATTTCTTTTTCAAGCTTCTCCCAAACCTTAGGGTCACGAAAAAAGCTAGTCACCCCAATCATCAATTCTTTGAAAAGGATGTCAACTTCCGATGGATTTCTCTGCAGGAAAGTGACGAATGATGCAATACTTCCAATCCTGTGTATCCCCATTCGCCGTTCAATCCTCCGATACATCGAACTTTTCTTATACTCAGAGAAGTCATTCCCGGTGCGACTTCGAAGAAGCACAATGATTTTCTCAAGGGCGCTCTTCTCCTTGACCGGGATATCCCATTCAGTTTGAACCGGGATGATGTCACTCAATCTGGAAAGGAGTTTTTCAGGCAGATCGCTTGCCGGCGCGATGATGTCAACCGCAACGGAATCAATGGCATTGCGGGGCATACTGTCGAATTTGGCAGTGGAGGGGTCCTGCACCACCACAATTCCGTTGTGTTCCTTGATGGAACGTAATCCTTCACTCCCATCTGATCCCATTCCTGAAAGGATGACACCAATGCTCAATTCCCTCAAGTCGTCTGCAAGTGAACGGAAGAAGAAATCAACCGGAAGGCGCAGGCCTCTTGCCTCCAGAGGTTCAAACAGGTACAGGATCCTGTTAAGGATGGACATACTCTTATTCGGAGGGATGACATAGACATTGTTTGGATGAACAGCCAACCGGTCTTTAACCTGGATTACTTTCATTTTTGTAATCCGCTGGAGCAATTCCGGAAGCATACCTTTCTGCGTGGGATCCAGATGCTGAATGACAACATAGGCCAGCCCACTGTTCTGCGGTACGTTCCCAAGGAAATGTTCAAGGGCATCCAGCCCGCCGGCAGAAGCTCCTATACCCACAATCGGGAATAAACCGGCATTTTGCCCGGCCTTTTTAACCATGGGAACTCCTTCGTCTTTTGATGCCCTCAAATCCGGAGGATGCGGTTTTTGCTGTGCCTTTTTATTCACTGTTTGATGTTTTCATCACAAAGATATACTTTAAAGTAAGAATTTCGCTTGAATCTCTGAAATCGTTCTTTCAGGCCTTTTTTTTCCGAGCCCGGAAGAGTCTGGTTTATTCAGCCTCACCAATGAGGCAGAAATAATCCATCACTCCTTACGGCTTATAATACTTCAAAGCCTCTGGCATGAACTGTTTCAATTTCTTGATTCTGTTTTCATCAGAAGGATGTGTGCTGAGAAATTCGGGCAAACCTGCACCACCCCCGGCAGACATCCGCTGCCAGAATGGAATGGCCTGTTGTGGATCATAACCCGCAAGGGCCGTATAAATAAGCCCATACTTGTCGGCTTCCGTTTCCTGCTGGCGCGACCAGGGTAATATAGCACCAACCTGGCTCCCGATTCCATACGACATCAGAAACAGGTCCCTTGTTTGCGCCGGTTGCTGAGCCAATGCAATCTCCAGGGCAACTCCGCCCAATTGCTGCACCAGCCCCTGGCTCATCCTTTCGCTGCCATGCCTGGCAATGGCATGGGCAATCTCATGCCCCAAAACCACCGCAAGCCCTGTTTCGTTTTGCGTATAGGGAAGTATGCCGGTGTAAACCATCACTTTCCCCCCAGGCATACACCATGCATTGACAATCTTGTCATCATCAACAACATTAAATTCCCAGGTATAGCCTTCCAGTACTGATGACTTTCCCTGGCTGTTATAATACTTTGTGACCGCATTGGCTATCCTGGAACCTACACGTTTAACCATCGCTGCGTCAGCATCGGTTGCTGAATTCAGGATGCGGTTTTCAGACATAAAGGTTCTGTATTGGCTCACTGCCATCAACTGCAGTTGCGACTCGCTTACCAGGCTCATCTGGCGTCGCCCCGTTACCTTATTCAATACACATCCTGAAAAAATGATGATGACCAAAACAATACCGATAACTTTTTTCATAGCCTTGTGATTTTTTGTGCAGATATCTCCCGTTTTAAATGAACCCGATTATCCGCCAAATGAATTGCACAGAATGGTAATAATGAACAAACATATTTATGCCAGGCTGATTTCTATGAAATGCCTGACCTAAAATCTCCTCGTAGTTAAAACCACTGTCGTCCCCGGGTATGTCACACTCTCATAATCTTCTGCAGTGATGAAAATTTTAACCGGCATGACTGTCGACACAGTTTCAAATGATGCATTCAGGCTTTCTGAGCTGACGATCTGCCCGAGATTCCTGTAGGACCCCTTTTTCATCTCCATCCATACCACATAAGCGTTTTTTGATGGCTGCAGGCGTTCCACTGCAGCAAGGTTGCTTATTGTGATATTGATCACATAATTGTGGTTCTTATCCGGCTTGATCACCACCCTGCCTTCTGCTGCCGGAACAACGGCTGAAGTCAGGAAGAGTACTTTTTGCTCCATGCAGGAACTTCCGAAAATCACAATAAGTGCGATGGAAATAACCTGCCATGAGCTTGTCAGGTAATTTTTTTTCATTTTTTTCTTGATTAATTTTAAAAAATGGGGTTGTTGCAATGGCAGCATTATCCTTTACAAAGATTGCTCTTGTTCAATGAAATTGCATTACACAATTTATCCGGAATTTTACATAATTCACATTCAGCTACTGCTTAGACGTATTACCGTTGTTGCCGGACTATTTTGCTCCACAATCAGCATTTTGCTGCAACCATCCGGAAAGCTTAAATTTGCCCGGTGAACATGCACCGAAACCACAAACCTGTCCGGCAACCTATCAATCCGACCGAAGCGGATGAAAAAGAATACCTGGGGGAGATAATCCTGAAGCTTGACGCAACCATTGATTATGCTGACCGGAGTGTCAATGCCCATGCTGCTGATGTAAAGGAGATCACTGCTTACTTATGGGAGCATAAGGAGAGCATGGACAGGATGGAGAAATTTTCCGTGGGCAACTCCATCCGGCGCACTGCCATTACCGGGGAAAGTGTGAAAGCGAAGAAAGAGCGGATGATGAAACTGAAGGCATCGCCCTATTTCGGCAGAATCGATTTCACACAACAGGGCAAAGAGAACCCCCTTGCGGTCTATATTGGCCTCTATGCCTTTTACGACCCTGAAGTGAATGAACTGCTGATCCACGATTGGCGGGCCCCCATTTCAGGGATGTTTTACGACTTTGACACAGGTGAAGCCGCCTACGAGTCACCGTCAGGGCAGGTGGCCGGAAAAATCACCCTGAAGCGACAGTTCCGGATCAGAAGGGGTGTGATGGAATTCATGATTGAAAGCGACATGAGCATTCATGACGATATCCTGCAGAAGGAGCTGAGCCTGGCATCAGACGACCGCATGAAGACCATAGTGGCCACCATCCAGCGTGAACAGAACAGCATCATCAGGAATGAACTGGCACCGGTGCTGATCATTCAGGGTGTTGCCGGTTCCGGAAAAACTTCCATTGCCCTTCACCGTATCGCCTTTCTGCTCTACAGGTTCAAGCAAACCCTTACCGCTGATGAAGTATTGATCATTTCTCCAAACAAGGTTTTTGCTGATTACATCTCAACTGTTCTGCCTGAACTCGGAGAAGAGAGTATCCCGGAAAAGAGCATGGAAACACTCGCCGCTGAACTGCTTGAGCACCGCTACCGCTTCCGGACTTTCCATCAGCAGGTGAACAGGCTTGTTGAAAAGGAGGATGCAGAGCTTGCACGAAGGATTGAGTTCAAATCATCTCCAGAGATGATCAGAAAGCTCAATGAGTTTGTCGTTTTTGTGGAAAACGAGTATTTCACCCCTGCTGATATTTTCATTGCCAGGATGCCCGTACCCTCCTGGTTTGTGGAGGAACGTTTCAGGGCAAACCAAAGGCTTCCACTGCTAAAACGGTTGCCGGCAGTGGTGAAAGAGATCGCTGAGAACATCCTCTTTTATTACAAAAAGGAGTTATCCACAGCGCATCGCCATGAGATCACCAAAGCGGTGAACAGCATGTTCCGGACAACGAGCCTCCGCAACCTGTACAGGGATTTTTTCGATTGGGCCGGGATGCCGGAAATGCTGAAGTACAGCAAAGGGTCTGCCTATGAATTCAACGATGTGTACCCGCTTATCTATCTGAAAATCCTCCTGGAAGGGATACGCCCGTATTATGCAGTGAAGCACCTGCTCATTGACGAGATGCAGGACTACAGCCCCGTCCAGTACACCGTGCTGGCGCGTGTCTTTCCCTGCAACAAGACCATCCTTGGCGATGCCAGCCAAAGCCTGAACCCCTACGGGACCTCGACAGCGGAAGAGATCGGGAAAGTGTTTTCCAATGCCCTGACCGTCAGGTTGAATAAAAGTTACCGTTCCACCATGGAGATTACCGATTTTGCAAGGCAGATCATTCCCAATCCTGACCTGGAACCTCTGCTCAGGCACGGGCACGCACCGGAAATGATACGCGCCGGTGATAAAAATCACGAGGTCAGTATACTGACTGAACTCGTTGCCTCATTTCGCACTTCAGACTATCTTTCGCTGGGAATCATTGCAAAGACGGAACAACAGGCAGACACGCTGGTGCGGGCACTGGAAAAGCACAACATTATGGTGAACCACCTGAACGAGGAGAGTGTTGCTTTCTCGCAAGGGGTGGTCGTGAGCACACCCTATCTGGTCAAGGGGCTTGAATTTGACCAGGTGGTGGTCCCGTTCTGCAACAAAAAGAATTACCACACCAACCTCGACAGGCACCTTCTGTATGTGGCCTGCACCAGGGCAATGCACAGGTTGGAGATTACATGGACAGGCGAATTGACAGAGTTGCTGTCGGAAACCACCACCCGGGGATCCGGGTAATAGGTTGTCGGTGAGCTTGGCGGGGATGTAGACGATGGTCCAGGGCACCTCGATCACCGAGCCGTCTGGGAGGTCGATCTCGC
>JAWOGX010000123.1:0-14580 GCA_046496455.1 Bacteroidales bacterium
TATCAGGCTACAACAGGGTGATTATGGATGAATTTGCACGCTCTGCCGACCCTTATGAGTTCCTGTACAATGAAGCGTATGAACTTGCCATGGATTATGCCAGTTTTGAGGATTTTCCGACGATGGCAGATGCCTGGATGGATACCCTGGTGACCATTCGCAGGCACGATTTCGATGCCGCTTATCTTCATGCTTACATTAAAGTGATGATGCCAGACTATGAAGGGGCCGGGAAACTCCTGATGCAATGCAAGTCATTGGCAAAGACAAAAAAAGAGCAGGAGCTGGTTCAGCAGCTCCTGCATTTCATTGAGCAGGAAAAGAGCTTCACGCCGGAGGAAGATTGAGCTTTTTCCCTGGCGGGTGGCCTAGATCAGCCCTTTCCGTTTCATGACCGGTTCCAGAGCAGGTTCCTTGCCCCGGAACGCTTTGTAAAGGTTCATCGCTTCATCGCTGCCACCCTTTGAGAGGATCTCATCCCTGAACGATTTTGCGGTGGCCTGGTCAAAGATGCCGTGTTCCCTGAACGCTTCGTAAGCATCAGCATCGAGGATCTCAGACCAGAAATAGCTGTAATAGCCTGATGAATAACCTCCTGAGAAGATATGGTTGAAATAGGTGCTGCGGTATCTGAATGTGATCTGCGGGATGAGGCCGATCTGTTGCGCTATGCTCTTTTCGAAGTCAGCAGCTTTCATGGTCATCGGTGCTTCGTGGGTGTGGTAAGCCATATCGAGCATGGAGGCCGCAAGGTATTCTACTGTGGCAAAGCCCTGGTTGAAGAGTTTGCTTTTTTCCATTTTGGCAATCAGTTCATCCGGGATGGCCTCCCCGGTCTGGTAATGCTTTGCAAAGCTTTTCATCACCGCAGGCTCAGTTGCCCAGTTCTCCATAATCTGTGAGGGGAGTTCCACGAAATCCCTGGGGGTGGATGAGGTTCCGCTGTATTTCACATGGCTGAAAAGGCCGTGCAACCCGTGCCCGAACTCGTGAAAGAATGTTTCCACCTCATCCAGGGAAATGAGGGCAGGATCGTCACCAACCGGTTTGCTGAAATTACACACGATGGAGACAAGCGGGGTAATGAATTCCCCGTCACGGACGCGTTGTCTGCGGAAAGAGGTACACCATGCACCGCCCCGTTTGCTTTCACGTGGGTAATAATCGAGGTAAAGAAGCCCGAGATGTTTCCCGTTTTCGAGTACTTCAAAAACTTCCACCTCTTCATGGTACACAGGGATGTCATTCCGTAATTTGAAATCGATCCCATACAGCTTACTGGCCACATCAAAGGCACCATCCCTTACATTGGCCATGACGAAATAAGGCCTGATGGCTTCCTCGTCGAGGTCGTACTGGGCTTTTCTGACCTTTTCCGCATAAAACCACCAGTCCCATGGTTCCAGCTTAAACTTGCCCCCTTCAGCGTTAATCACTTTCTGCATTTCGGCAACCTCTCCGATTGCACGTTTCAGGGCGGGGGGCATCATTTTCTCCATCAGTTCGGTCACGGTAGACGGTGTTTTGGCCATATTGCGATCCAGCACAAAAGCAGCGTGACTGGCATACCCGAGCATCGCTGCCCGCTTCTGGCGCAGGTTTACGATCTCAACGATGATATCGTTGTTGTCATTTTCATTGCCGAGATTGCCGCGCATCGTATATCCCTTGTATATTTTCTCACGCAGATCACGGTTTTCGGCATACGTTAAGAACGGGAAGAGGCTGGGCCAGTGCAGTGTGAAAAGGTATTCCCCTTCACGCCCGGCAGCTTTTGCTGCCTCTGCAGCTGAATTCAGAAGGTTTTCAGGTAACCCCGCAATCTCGCTCCCTTCCTTCAGGAAAAGCTTGAAATCATTATTGTCGGTCAAGACATTCTGCCCGAATTTAAGGGTCAGGGTTGAAAGTCGTTCATTGATTTTTTTCATCTCCTCCTTTTGCGCTTCATTCAGGAGGGCCCCGTTTCTGACAAAATTGCGGTAGGTGTTCTCCAGCAACATAGAGTCCTCGCCAACCAGCCCGAGAGAACCACGGTCATCATAAACGGATTTCACTTTGTTGAACAATGGTGTACTCATATTGATGCCATCCTGATGCGCTGACAGGAGCGGGGTGACGGAATCGGCTACTGCCTGCATCGCTGAATCGGTAATCGCCCCGTTCATATTAAAAAATACAGCGCTCACGCGATCAAGCATTTCACCAGCCTCGTCAAGGGCGATAATGGTGTTTTCGAAAGTGGATGCATCCTTATTGTCAATAATGGCCTGCACCTCCTCCTTGTGAAGTTTCATCCCTTCCATAAAGGCCGGGAGGTAATGCTCCGTCAGGATTTTGTCAAATTCCGGGGCACCAAAGGGCGCTGTTGATTCATTAAAAAACGGATTGTCATTCATGGTTTCCTGCTTGTTTTTGCACCCTGCCAGCAAAAGGCTGCATAGTGCCAACATTAACATTGCTCTTTGCATTTCGGTTTGTTTTTAGATTGATAATCGCTGATTTGTCTGCTGTTGATATCCTTTGGGGGCTCAAAAATACACAATTCAACGGTCACTTTTTACTATCTTTATGCTCGATTTTCTTTACAAAACAGTGGAAATTTTGTTTATCCAAATATCATCCAAAATCAAACAGTGATGAAAAAAAGCATTCTGTTCCTTTTCGCAGGCTTACTTATGCCCATCTGCCTCAACGCCCAGGAGCGGGAAGAACCCAGGTTTCTTTTCTCCGAAGGGAACCTTTTCCTTTCCGGGTTCGGTGGTCCACTGGCAGAGTTTACCCTTATCGGCAACGACTTTGCCTTATGCAACGGTGGAGGCGGGGCTTTCCTGGTCAACCAGACTTTTTTCTTCGGCGGGTATGGCATGGGGCTTTCTACAAGTCACTACCGGGATGATATGAAGGATATCACCGGAATAGACCATCCTAAGCTATATTTCAATCACAGCGGATTATGGCTTGGCTATATCCATAATCATTTCAAACCCATTCACCCTGCTTTGAGCGTAAAATTGGGCGGGGGCGAGATTTCTCTTACGGATATTTATTTCCATACCACCCCTTTTGATGAACGGAAAGGGGTGGACAAAGTGTTTGTGGTTACCCCGCAGATTGAAGTGGAGATGAATTTTACACCCTGGATGAAGATGAATGTCGGGGCAGGTTACAGGTTTGTTTCAGGAGTAGATAGATTGTATCAGGTTACCGGCCACGATCCGGAGATGTATTACAATGCAGGGGATTTCAGCACTCCATTCCTGAACCTCGGTTTTTATTTCGGATGGTTTAACCAGAGCAAATAACCCTCTTATTACCCAATGACAGCAATACTCCGGACAATACTGACAGGTTTCCTGGCCTTAATCATCCTTGCAGGGAATGCAAGTGAGGCAAAGAAGTATACCATAAGCGGGCATGTGAAGGATGCAGAGAACGGTGAAAATCTTATCGGGGCATCTATCTTCATTGATGAGCTAAAATCGGGTACGATAACCAATCTTTATGGTTTTTACAGCGTATCGATGCCGGCAGGTGAATATACCCTGATTATATCCTACATCGGCTATGCAAGTGAAAGGATTACCCTGAACCTTCGCCAGAACACAACCCGGGAAATAGAGCTGAAGCCGCGACGGGAGGTGTTGCAGGCATTTGTGATCACAGGGGAGAATAAAAGTGAGAATATCACCGGGAAAGAGATGGGTGCCATCAAGATGGAAATCAGGACAATTGAAAAGATACCGGCCCTGCTTGGAGAGGTGGATGTGATCAAAGCGATTCAGTTATTGCCCGGCGTGCAGTCGGCAGGTGAAGGATCGACCGGCTTCAGTGTCAGGGGTGGATCAAAGGATCAGAACCTGATCCTGCTTGATGAAGCGACCATCTATAATGCCAGCCACCTGCTTGGCTTTTTCTCGATATTCAACAATGACGCAATCAAGGAGGTGAAGTTGTACAAAGGGGATATTCCGGCCCGATATGGTGGCCGGTTGTCATCGTTGCTTGAAATCCAGCAGAAGGATGGCAACATGAAGCGAATGGCGGGGCAGGGAGGCATAGGAACGGTTTCCTCGAGGTTTACCCTGGAAGGGCCCCTGATCAAGGATAAAAGTTCGTTTGTGTTATCCGGGAGAAGAAGCTATGCCGATCTTTTCCTGAAGCTTTCGAAGCGGGAGGAACTGAAGAACAACAAGCTCTATTTCTATGATCTCAATACAAAAATCAACCTGATTGCAAACGCCAACAATCGCCTCTATCTATCTGCATACTCAGGCAGGGATATCGTAAGCTTATCGCCCAGCGCTGAGTTTCCGCCGTTCCGGATGGGATGGGGGAATAACTCCTTCACGCTTCGGTGGAATCACCTGTTTTCGCCAAAACTGTTTGCCAACTTCAGTGCGATTTACAGCAAATACGATTACCGCCTCGGAATTGATGACAATGTTCAGGGGTTTGAGTGGGTTTCAATGATGGACGACCATTCGTTGAAAGGGGATTTTGTGTACTATCTCAATCCGGATTATACCGTTAGATTTGGATGGCAGTCCACCTATCACGATTTCTGGCCGGGGTTGGCAAGAGGGAACGGTGACCAGACCATTTTCGGTGAACTGAAAATCCCGGTTGCCAAAGCCCTGGAGCACGGGTTTTACCTTTCCAGCGACCAGCAGGTGAGCAAAAATATTTCGTTTAACTATGGAGTGCGTTACAGCCTTTTCCAGAACATGGGCCCGGGAACGGTTTACCGTTTCGACGATAATTTCAATCCACTTGATTCGGTGGTGTATCCCAGCGGAGAAATCTTCAATGCCTATGGCGGCTGGGAGCCACGCATCAGCATGGTGATTCAGATTGATGAACGGTCATCGGTGAAGAGCAGCTACAACCGCACCATGCAATACATCCATCTGGCGAGCAATGCCACCATCGGAAGTCCCCTGGATGTTTATCTCCCATCCGGACCCAATATCAAGCCCCAGTCTGCAGATCAGATTGCCGTCGGATATTACCGGAATTTTCTTGATAACAACATTGAGACCTCTGTAGAGGTTTATTACAAACAGATGGACAACCAGGTCGATTTTAAGGATCATGCTGAGCTAATCCTGAACCCCAGGATTGAAGGGGAGGTCAGGATTGCTGAAGGGGAAGCCTACGGAATTGAGATGTTGGTAAGGAAACAGAGCGGCAAACTCACCGGATGGATCGGCTATACCTGGAGTAAGAGTACCAGGGTGTCAGAATGGATCAATGATGGCAATATCTACCTGTCACCCTACGACCGGACGCACGATATTTCGGTGGTGGCCAGCTATCAGTATTCAAACCTGTTGTCGTTTTCAGCCACCTGGGTTTATGCAACAGGTGCACCGGTGACATTCCCTACGGGGAGGTTCGTTTACGGCAATGTCATCGCACCCGTCTACAGCGACAGGAACTCCTATAGGTTGCCGGCCTACCATCGCCTTGACCTGGGTGTAACCTTTGATCCTGTCAGCAAAAAAAGCAAGTCGTGGGAGAGCTCGTGGACATTCTCGGTGTACAATGCGTACAACAGGCACAACGCTTTCGTCATCAATTTTGTCAGGGATAAGGCAAATCCCAATGTGCTTTATGCCGAAATGATCTACCTCTTCCCGATTATTCCGGCTATTACCTATAACTTCAAATTCTAAGATCATGCGGTCAAAATATTTGCTTTTCATATTGATCATCATTATTTCAGGATGGGTTTTCACGGGGTGCCGCGAACGGATTGACCTCACCCTGGACTCCACCTTTACCCGTTTGGTGGTAGAAGGCTCCATAACGGACGAAGCAAAAGCACATCGCGTATTGTTGACCCTCTCAGGGGACTATCTCACAGATCAGCTTCCTGCAGGGGTCTCGGGAGCAGTGGTTGAGATTACGGATGGGGTGCAAACTTTCTCGCTCTCCGAAGTGGCACCGGGGGTCTATGAGACCGGTCCAACAGTCAGAGGGGTTGTTGGCAGGGAGTATACCCTGATCATCACCGGGGTGGATGTGGATCAGGATGGTGAACCCGAAATCTATAAAGCCACTGACCTTCTTAAACCGGTCATGATCCTTGATTCCGTTGTCGTGGAGCAACAGAAACCCCTCACCACGCCACCCGTTTACAAAGTGAGCGGATGGGGCCAGGAACCACCAACCCCCGATGATTGTTACCAATGGCTCTACTATATCAACGGGAAACTCCAAACGGACACCCTCTATAAAACCATTTTTGTTGACGATACCTTTGTCAACGGAAGCTATATCCCTGGATTGACAATGTTTATGGATGTCATAGCCTCTCAGGGTGATACCATTCAAATCGAAACCCGTGCATTGTCAAGATCATATTATGATTTCCTGGTCACTTTTATGCTCGAAGCAGTCTGGAACCAGGGTGGGGGCGCAGGCCCCCCGGCAAATATCAAGGGGAATATCAGCAACGGAGCCATCGGGTATTTCAGTGCCATGGGTGTCTCCTACACTACTGCCATTGTCCCATAATCAGCATGATAGCAATGAAAATCAATAAGATAAAAATATTCTGGATGGCTGCAGCCTTGCTGTTGCTTAATTCCTGTGGCCTTACTGCCGATTTTCACACCTATCTGGGATATGCTGTGGTCGAGGATCCGGAACCGTCTGCTGTTCATTTTGACCTTGTGGGCAACATCATCGTGCTGAAGGTTGCAATCGGGGATGAAGATACCACCTGGAATTTCATTTTCGATACAGGTGCCTTTACCATCGTGGATCAACAATTGGCCGATTATCTTGACCTTCAGCCAGAGAAGAGGATGGTTGTCGGAGGATCCGGCGGCCGGAGCGGCCTGATTGGCCTGGCCAGAATTTCAGAAATGAGGGTTGGCAATACCATTGTGCACAATGTGGGTACCGGAATCACTGACCTTTCAGGGATTGGCGATGGAATGGGATTTCCGCTGCATGGCATTCTGGGGAACAATTTCATGGAACAGTTTGTCATCACCATCAATTACAAAGATGAAACATTCATCATTGATACTGCAAACCATTTGCAGGAGGATGGCCTGGTATTCAGTTTCCGCCAGGAGATCGGCACCTCCAATGCACCCAGGATCTCAGCCTATGTGGACGAGACCTACCGGTTTGACATGATCTTTGACACCGGATATGATGGTATGATCAGTCTTCCGATCAGGACCATAAAATCACTTCCTTATGATACAACGCGTTTGCTGAAGGCAATTGGGGTGATGTCGGGAGGATTGTTCGGCAACGCTTCGGCTGATTGGATGGTTAAGCCCGGGACCCTGCGCTTCGGTCCGCTCAGTTTCGAAGACATCATCTGCTCCAGCAATCACCTGGAAGTGGGACTGATCGGAGGAGGGCTACTGAGGATGGCTGAAACAACGATTGATTACCCGGCCAGGAAAATGGTCATCCGTCCATTTGACAATTTCCAGCCCCTGCAATCCTATTTCGGCACGGGAATGAATGCGGTGAAGGATTACAATGGCAATTTCGTGATCACAGGCATCTGGCCGGGATCCGCATCAAGCCGCGCCGGCCTCAAACCCGGTGATATCATCACGGCTGTCAATGACATCGTGGTGAAGAATAAGCATTCCATGTGGTTCTGGCATCTGGACGAGGACCCTGAGGTGAATCCGCTTAAATTTACCATCCGCCGCAAATCGGGTGATGAGAATGTCTTATTGCATAAGAGCCACCTGCTGAAAAATGATGACTAAGTTCCTGTTTTCCAGCCGATTTTACAGGTCAGGTCTGAGGATCCTGCACCACTGCTTTCTGATGCTTTTAATCGCAGCAGTCCACCGGCAGTAGCCCGGATGATTATACCTTAGAAGGTTTTTAATGCCAGAATCATGTCCCGGAAAGGCATTGCTGAAGCATCCATTACTTTTCCTGACGAATACAGAATGGCTGTGAAGGAGGTGCATTCGTTTTCTGATAAAGGCATGTATATCAGATATGTAAGGGTTACGGATGACCGGACCGACGCGGATCAAAGCTGTTCCAGCTGCGCGTTATCGTTACCATTCAGGGTTGCTGCGCACAGTGATTCAGCCTGATGGTATCAGCATCAGGGTCAGGTACAGCGATCGGCAATGAATCAGGGCTTACAGCCTGATCACTTTGGCGGTGATGACTGAAGAATCATCCGGGCCGGTAATCAGCAGGTAATAGGTGCCTTTTGTTTTTGGGAAATCACTGACGACAATGAGTTCACTTTCACCCGTGAATTCTTCCTGCCTCACCATCTGCCCCATTGGATTCATGATCCTCAGCGTAGTCTTTTTCCCGATCAGGGCATCAGGCAGCCTGACGAAGAGTTCCTGTCCGTCGACAGGATTAGGGAAAACAACCAGCATTGAATGGTCATGTTCTTCGATTCCGAAAGTGTTGTAGATGGTAAACGCTTTTATCGTGATGCATCCATGGTCATCGGTAACATAAACCCTGACCAAACCAGGGCAGAGATCTGTGGCTGTCTGAGTTGTTTGTGCCGCGGGATCGTTCCATAGGTAGGAGTAAGGGGGTGTCCCACCGGTGGGGAGGGCCGTTGCAGCCCCGGTGCAGGTGCTGGTCATGTCGTGGTTGGCTTCACCACCCACCTGCAAAGGCAAGGGTTGTGTCACCGTAAAGGTATCTATCACGGCGCATCCTGCTCCATCGGTCACGGTGACAATATATTTGCTGGATGCCAGGTTGCTGAGCGTGGGTATCTGCTGGCCGTTGGACCATTTGTAGGAATAGGGGGCCTCCCCACCGGTTGCATTAACCGTTACAGAACCATTGGCGCCATGATAGCAGAGCACATCCGTTACTGATCCGCTAAGCATCAGGGGCAATGCCGGTTCACTGATCACTGCAGAATCGGAGTAGGAGGCATTGCTGGCATCAGTGACCGTAAAATGGTAGGTCCCGGATGGGAGTTGTGTCAGATGGGAGGTCGTGGCAGAGGTGTGCGACCATGCAATGCTGAAGGGTGCATCACCACAGGAAATGTCGAGGTAAATTTCCCCTTCTGCCTTGCCGGTGCATCTCACATTCTGGTGCAGGGTGTTTACTGTCAGTGCGGTTGGGATCACCCAGATGGTGTCAGTGAGAGGCATATGCTCCGGCCCGCTGATCGTCAGGATCAGATAGGGAGAAGAGAAAGGCTCCATGGGGATGTTTCCGCTCCCGCTGATCAGGGTTGTGCGGCCGATAAGCCTTCCTGCGATGGTCAGTGTGGCAACGGCGTCCGGATAACTTGCGCCCGAGACAGCAAGTTGTCCTGCAGAACAAAGAATACTGTCGGGGTAACTTGCCGCGATTGCTGATGGTATCATGGTCCTGATCCGCATGGATGGATCACCAAAGTAGTGGAATAAACGATTGGTATATCTTGCTTCGCTGACGGATGTGCTCCAGGTCTGTGTCATCCGGAGAAGCCCCTGGTTCATCACCCTTCCCATATTCCGGATATCACCGTGGGGTGTGACCATCGGCGCATAAATGCCGCCTCCACCGAAGACAGGAATCAAACCGGGATTTGACCAGATCGCATCGAACATGCCTGCGGTAAAGCCATCATTCCAGCCACTATAGCTGTAGTAGGATGCAGCAACCACACCCACGGCGCCCCCATTGGCATGCCGGTGGAAACGCTCAGCAAAGCACTCAGGCAGGGTAAACTCCCCGGTGTGGCAGTTGATGCTGAATACGACCGGCGTCTTGTTGCCATTATTCAGACTGTTGATGCTGGATGTGACATAATAGGGGGCATGCCATCCGGTGCCGCCCGCGTAGCCGTGATCCCTGTGCAGCACATAGAACGCCCCACTGTTGATCTGGCTGGTGATATGGGATGCATTACCGTTCCAGTTGAAGGATGGCGACAGGAGCGCTGCCGGCAGGCTCTGGCCGTTTGAATAATAACTTGCATTGTAGTAAAGCGGCGTCGAATTGGTAAGGTCGGCATAATAGACCCGCTTGATGTCATAGCCTTTGGTTGTCAGATAATCCCTGACATCCTCGCTGGTGTGCACAAATCTTCGGTCGGCGTAATTGTCGAAATTATCATCCTGAAACTGTGCGCAGTTCAGCCCTGTCTGATAAAATGAAGTATCTGCCGGCGGATATTTTTCGTAATTGATGATCTTATTGACGATGGTCATGGCCTGGGATGCCGAAGCCACTGAGATTCTCCCTTTGGCCATCTCAGGGGTGTAGTCGTTGGGCCCGCCCATGGTGACCAGATGAAGGTCGGTGCCGAAAATTTCGTTGGCGGGATTGATCACCATTTCGGCCGGCAAACGGTCGTGATCCCCGATCAGCAGCAGATAATCCGGTTTGGGAGTCCATTGCTGATAACGGGAATGGACTTCGTTTTTCATGGCTGTATAAGTCCATCCTGTACCTGCAATCACCTCCACCGTGTAACCAAGCTGACGTTTCCAGTCGGCAAGTTTCTGGGTCGCTTCCAGGAACAGTGAATCCGTGATCATTATGTAGTTAGCCGGTGACATGGGCTGCAGGTTTTCTGATCCTGGCCCCGACATCCAGTTGCTGATCTCCTGTGCGACAGAAGCGGCATTGACAGAGAGAAGCGGAAAACTCCCCAGGAAATCTGCGGAATGCTCACGGTAATTGAGAAAGCTTTGAGCTCCTTCAAAACGTATGGTCAGGGTGAGCTCATCGATGATCTGCAATTCCCCTGTCACCGGGTTGAATCTGACCGGGGCAATGTCAAACCATGCCAGTTGTATCCCGCGAAGTTCCTGCACGTCAACGAGTGTAACCGGGGATGCCGGCCAAAAAGCGTTTGTTTGGTATGTGAGGCTGTCATACCCAAAGACCGGTTCCGGATCGCCATACCTGTCGGTGGCGGGGGCCAGGGCCGGATAAACGCGGAAGCCCTGCATTGTGCTGGCAGATTTCCAGGTTATGTCCCATTCAAAGGATGCCCCCGAAGGAATCATCACCAGTTCACCAAATACCGGTACCTGTGGTTTGCCCGGTGTACGAAGCAAGGTGTAGCCCGGCAAGGATAACTTATGCCAGGTCTGCCCGGCTTCAACAACCGGTATTGCGGTGGGTTCCCCTGAACGATAGGTGATCGAAATCCCCTGCAAACCAAGATCCTGAACAGAAATTCTCACTGCCTCGGAAGGATTGGGCGCCAGGCGGTCATCTTGCTGTGCGGAAACCCCAGTCAGGGAGGTGCTGATTAAAGTGAAAATGCATGCAAAAACTACAATTCTCATAGTATATCTCCTGTCGGTAAACCTGAAACGGTTTAAGTTGAATAATCCCGGCAAAGATAATGAAATTGTGTTTGTTGAACAGGAAACGAATGTTTCGGATTATTGAATGAGGCCGTTCAGCCTGATCAGGTTCAGTTCTTCAGCACTCATCACACCCGCCCTGAAAAGATTGAGGTACTCATCTGTCACCGTCTGGTTGAATACCATGATGTCATCGGAATTGATCGTCACGGAGACCCCGGCATCGAAGAGATGCCTGATAGGGTGTGCTTTCATGGATGAAACCCTGGAAAGCCTGACGTTGCTGGTTGGGCAGATATTCAAGGTGATACCCTCTTTCGCCAGCCATGCCATAGCTTCCGGGGAAGTTGCAGCAGCGATCCCATGCTGAATGGTATCCAGTTCGAGTACCCTGGCTGTGTGCAGCAGTGTTTCAGCATCTCCGAATTCACCGACATGCGCCTTGCATTTCAGCCCCTTTGCCCTGGCAGCCCTGTAAAGTGCCTGATAGGCTTCCGGTTCTCTGGCATCCTCGGTTCCATACAGATCGATCGAGGCAAAATGCCCTGCATCGATACAAGCCATCGCCATGGGTAAGGAAACAGCAGGGTCCTTATCCCTTGCGAGGCCAATTTCAGCCCGGAAGTTGATTTCCGGTGCCACGACACGATGGGCTTCGTGGATGAACCTCCCAAACCGATCGGGATCGTTGTCGTAATGTGAGAGGAATGATATGTCCACGCTCATTTCAAGCAGGATCACCCCATCATTCCATGCCTCTGCGAGGGCTGCCCTTATGGCGAATTCGAAACAGGCACGCTCACTGTAAAGTTCCTGAATTTCATCAATGATCCAACGGTTCATCTCTTCAAGCGAAAGCATCTCTGAAGGGGGTGCGGAAATTTTCTTCTCAGACCATCTTTCCAGGACTTCCAGCCGGAAACCCAATCCTGAATGGGAATGCAGGTCACTTTTGGCTGCTGCCCTCACCAGGTCCCGGTCGTCCTGTGCTAGTCCCTCCAGGAATCTCATCTCATCCAGCGGTATGGTCTTCATTGGCTTATATTGCTTGGTTGTCGCTCAATCATATGTAAAAAAAAAGCGATATGTGCTTACATTATCGCTTTTACAGGGGAGAGGTCTCGAGCGGATTCGAACCGCTGTACGCGGTTTTGCAGACCGCTGCCTAGCCACTCGGCCACGAGACCGGCATTTAAGGGCAACAAATATAAAACTTTTTTCTATTCCGGTTACAACAAAATTATCTGACCTGATTTCTTCTTTGGGATTCAATCCTCAAAGAAATTGCTTTTCCACTGATTTTCACCCTTCAAGAACAACACTCACAGACTCCATTTTCCCTCCAAGCGGAGGATTGAGCTTGGCTACAGTGACATAGACCCGGGTTATCGCCGGGAAATGCTCCTTTACAGCAACAATGATCCGTCTGGCTACATGCTCCAGCAGTTTTGAGTCCTTTCCCATCTCTGATTTGACTACTTTGTAGAGAGCCTGATAATCCAGGGTATCTGAAAGATGATCCGACTGCTCTGCTTTGGTCGTGTCTGTCTCCACACTGAGATCGACACTGAAGTGTGTCCCGATCAGTTGCTCCTCGGCAAAGTGCCCGTGAAAACTGTAGAAATCCATCCCTTTAATCCTGATTACTCCCATGGGAATCCTCCTTTCCTGTTTGTATGGTTTTTCCTGTCCTGGGGAAGTACTGCTTCAGATCCTCCACGGCATCCGATGCCTGCTTCATGTTGTTCCTGGAAGCATTTCTGAAGCTTTGGTATATAAGTCGTGATGACTCAAAAGCTTGCTCATAGAAAAACATCCTGGTGTCTTCCATGCTGCTGACCAGCGTGGAGAGCTTTCCTGCAAGCAGGTCGAGTTGCTCTCCGATGTACAGGTCATGGCCAAGCTTACCAACATCAACGTAGCTGGGGACCAGGTGCGGCAATTGCCTGGAATATTTCAGTGTCTTGCGGATATATTCAAGCTGCTTGTCCCCCTTCCGGTAAATCTTCTTTCGTTCTCCGGGTGATAAATGAAGCAAAAACGGGAGGTTTTGTTCCAGTTGCTTCATCAGGTGCAGAATATGCTCTATCCTTGCCTGGGTAAGCGTTGCCTCCTGTGGTGTCTGCATTTTGATATTTTTTTCAAAGATGCAACTTTTTTCCAACTCTTTTCTCTGTAGAAAATGGGATTCATTGGGCTGATCCGTTTGTCATCCTTCTCAGGATTGCCTATCTTTGGGGCTGATTTAAAAACCAGTTGACAACCTAACACTTCAATTGCTATGGAACAATCAGAAATTGAAGCTGCCATCATCCATGCTGTTGAGGCATGTGTGAGCAAAGAGGGCTGGGTAAACCTTGCCGAATTGGGGACACAATTGCGCAGAGCCGGCCTCCATTATGGAAAGTTATCCAGTTTCCTGAGGAAACACGAAGATCTGCTGGAAATGAAAATTGATGATACGGTAATACCCCCGGTGGTCTATGCCCGAGTGAAAAAAAAGGATGGTTAATTTGAAGAAGAACAGAAGAAGAGGATTATTCATTATTGCTGTCGCGGCCCTTGCCGCATTGATTCTGGTGTTTTTAATGTTTCCCGGTCTCAGGGGGAGAAATTTACCGGAACCTGAAGCCCCTGTCGATACAGTTGCTGTTGCAATGCCCTATGGACTCGATGTGACCGGGCATCATGTCATAGACAGTTTTATTCCTGAAGGAGCCTATTTTGGAGGCCTGATGGCATCCATGGGCTTGCCTGGTCACGAGATCCATGAAATGGTTACCCTTGCCGATTCCGTCTTTGACCTCAGGCGAATCCGTGCAGGAAACCAGTGCACCTATATCCTGACTGAAGATGAAGAGTCATCCCTGAGATGGTTTGTATATCAGATTGATGTGGTTCATTATGTAGTGTTCGACTTTGGTTCCCCGAAGAGTGTCTTCAGGGGTGCAAAGGATGTGGATACCATCAGGCATGAGTACAGCGGTATCATCAGCTCGTCACTCTGGAATGCCATGGTGGAAGATGGCAAGAATCCCGGACTGATTCTCGATCTTTCAGATATCTTCGCATGGACCATCGATTTCTATGGTATCCAGAAAGGTGACAGGTTTAAGGTGATTTATGATGAAATGATTGTGGATGATAAAAGCATCGGTATCGGCACTATCCACGCAGCCTGGTTTGAACATGTGGGAACGGAATATTATGCTTTCCGCTATTTCCAGGATAGCACGATGCAGTATTTTGATGATAACGGCGTATCATTGCGCAGAGAATTCCTGAAGGC
>JAWOGX010000265.1:0-10916 GCA_046496455.1 Bacteroidales bacterium
GGGGCTGCAGATCACCAATGCCATCCGCCGGCTATGGGGTCAGGGGCTCTTTGAAGAGATCAGCATCACCGCTCCACGGATCCAGGGGAACATCATCTTCCTCGATATTTACCTCTCAGAAAAACCCAAGCTTTCAAAATTCAGTTTTAAGGGATTGAAAAAAGGTGATGTTGACAAGATCAGGGATGAAATCAAAATCAAAACCGGAGATGCAGTAACGGAGCATATGTTGTTGAAAAGCAAGCAGCAGATCCGCCAGTATTTCACAGAAAAAGGATTCTACCACGTTACCGTAAGCCATTCGCTGGCTCCGGACACATCGCTTCCCAATACCGTCATCCTCACTTTTGATGTACAGAAGGGAGAAAGGGTGAGGATCGGGTTAATCGACTTCGAGGGTAACGAGAACATCAGTGATTTCAGGCTCCACTGGCTGATGAAGAACACGCGGGCAAAAAGGACCGTTAAATTCTGGAAGAAGAGCCGCTACCTCGAAAAAGAATTTGAGGAAGACAAGGAAAAGATTATCGCCAGGTACAACAAGCTTGGTTACCGTGACGCCATGATTGAACAGGACTCCGTCTGGTTCCTGCCTGATGGCAACCTAGCCATGAAAGTTTCGGTGAATGAAGGCCCGAAATACTACCTCAGGAATATCACCTGGGTAGGAAACACCAAGTATTCAGACAAGGAGTTGTCAACGATCCTCAATATCCAGCGCGGTGATGTGTATAACCAGGCTTTGCTGGACAAGAAGCTCTACATGAACAATGAGGGATTGGACATCAGCTCCCTTTACCTTGATGACGGCTATCTTTTCTTTAACCTCGTTCCGGTGGAACTGAGGGTTGAGAACGATTCCATTGATCTTGAAATCAGGATTTCCGAAGGGAAGCAGGCGACCATCAGCGAGGTGAACGTGGTTGGCAACACCCGCACGAACGATCATGTGATCCTGAGGGAGATCAGGACCCGGCCTGGTCAGCTTTTCAGCCGTAGTGACATCATCCGGACACAGCAGGAGCTGGCGCAGTCGAAATATTTCAACAACGAGAAACTTGGGCTGGACTACGACCCCAACCCGCAGGACGGCACCGTGGCCCTTGAATACCAGGTTGAAGAAGCTTCATCAGACCAGATTGAGTTGTCAGGCGGCTGGGGAGGTGGTTATATCATCGGTACCCTGGGGGTCTCCTTCAACAACTTTTCGATTTACAACATGTTCAAGAAAGGGGCATGGAAACCACTCCCTTCAGGTGATGGGCAAAAGCTTGCCATCCGTGGCTCATCCTATGGGCTCGGGTATTACAACCTTAGTGTCTCCTTCACCGAGCCATGGCTTGGTGGCAAAAAACCCAATGCTTTATCGGTTACCGCATACCATAGTGCTTTCAGTAACACCCTACCCCAGGATGACCCACAGCGGTATTCGTTCAAGATCAACGGTGTTGCAATAGGTCTTGGGAAAAGGCTTCAGTGGCCTGATGACTATTTCAGCATGATGCAAACAATCAGTTTCCAGAATTACACCCTCGAGAACTACACCCTGATCGATGCTTTCAACAACGGACAGGCACATAATTACAGTTACGGTGCCAACCTGACCCGTAACTCCACGGATGACTGGATTTTCCCTTCCAAGGGTTCCGAACTTGACATCTCATTGCAGCTCACCCCCCCATACAGCCTGCTCAGCAACAAAGACTACAGCTTACTTGACGAAGAAGAGAAATACAAATGGATTGAATACCACAAATGGAAATTCAGGAGTTCCTATTACATCAATCTGGCAGGAAATTTGGTTTTGCACACCCGCGCCAAGATGGGTTTTCTTGGATCCTACAACAGCAGTATCGGAATTACACCATTTGAAAGGTTTTACCTTGGAGGCGACGGTTTATCAGGAATCAACCAGTTTGACGGAAGGGAAATCATCGGTATGAGAGGTTATGACGCCAGCCAGCTTAATCCGCGGGATAACAGCAGCAATGTAATCGGGGGGACGATTTACAACAAATACTCCGTTGAGCTCAGGTACGCCATTACGAAGAACCCGATGTCGACCATTTATGCCATGGGATACTTTGAAGCGGGCAATGCCTGGGCAAATTACAGCGACTTCAACCCGACCGATCTTCGCCGGACAGCCGGTGTCGGGGTAAGGATATTCCTGCCTATGTTTGGTGTTCTCGGGCTCGATTATGCCTGGGGCCTCGATGAAATACCCGGGATCCATGCGAAGAACAAAGGGATGTTCCATTTTTCAATCAACAATTCCATTGATTAATCACACATTATAAACAGGAGGATATGACTATGAAAAAACTCACATTATTGATCGCCGTGCTCTTTGCAGGACTGAGCGGTTTCTCCCAGAAAATCGGTGTCGTCGACACCCAGTATATTCTCGACAACATGTCGGAATACAAAATTGCCCAGGATCAGGTTGATGAATTGGCCGTTGACTGGCAGAAAGAGATTGAATTGAAATTCAAGGAGATTGATGAGCTCTACAAAAAATTCCAGGCAGAAGCCCCCATTTTGCCGGATGATGAGAAAAATCGCCGCGAAGAGGTGATCATCACAAAAGAAAAGGAAGTAAAAGAGCTTCAGAAGAAGAGATTTGGCAGCAATGGAGACCTTTTCAAGAAAAGGCAGGAGTTGATCCAGCCCATCCAGGAGAAGGTGTACAATGCGATCAAAGAGATAGCCGACGGCGAAAACTATGTGCTGATCCTTGACAAGTCATCGGGAACGGCAGTGGCATATGCCCGTGCCAGGATCGACATCAGCGATGATGTGCTGAAGAAGCTTGGTTACTCACCCGGCGGGATGGGGACAGGTAATTAAAGAGTCCCTTTTTATATTACTTTTGCAAAAATTTTAACTGAAAGAACATGAACAGAACAGCATTGGTATTCATTGCTTTCCTGCTGGCCTTCACCACGCAGGGTTATGCACAGAAAAGTTTAAAGATCGGTCACGTGAACATGGATTCTGTTGCGCAGCTCTTACCGGAGGTTGACTCGATGCGGACGGCGATTGAAGCCAAACGGATGATCCAGTCCAAGACCCTCAGGATTGAGGAAGAGAGCTTCAACAACCTTTATACGGCATACAGCAATAATATGGAAGGCATGCCGGCAGCCTGGGTCGAAGCAAAGCAGGAGGAACTCCTCAAAAAACAGCAGATGATTGAAACCTTACAACGTGTAGATTTCCCCGCAGAACTTCAGGAAATCCAGGAGATGTATCTGCAGAAGATGTATGATAAAATAATGGAGGCTGTGAAATCCATTGCCCAGGATCAGGGATACACCTATATCTTTAATTCAGGGGAAGGACTGAGCGGAGTATTGTATGCCGCTCCCAGCGAAGACATCACCCCTGTAGTCATTAAAAAACTCAACCTGAACCCTGCCGCAGTCAAGACACAGCAATAAGCGGTTGTTCAAAATATCTTACTGATGTTATGCCTCATGGCCTGTATACCATGAGGCATATTTTTTATAGCTTTCCGCTATTCTGTTTATCTCCCCTTCAACCAGTGCCTGATCAATCTTCCTGAGCAGCCTGGCAGGGTTACCGGCGTACACGCTCCCCGATGGCACAACCGTACCTTTGGTGACGACAGCGCCTGCGGCAATGATGCTGTTGCTTTCCACCACTGCATCGTCCATGACAATCGCACCCATACCCACCAGGACGTTATCCTGGATGGTGCATCCGTGGATGATTGCCCCGTGCGCAATTGAGACATTGTTGCCGATGTTGGTGGGTGATTTCCGGTAGGTGGCATGAATCACTGCGTTGTCCTGGATGTTCACAAAACGACCGATGCGAATGTAATGCACATCCCCCCTGATCACCGCTCCGAACCAAACACTGCAATGATCGCCCATCTCCACATCCCCGATGACCACCGCTGTTTCGGCAATAAAACATTCGCTGCCAAACTGTGGCACTTTTCCCCTAAGTGGTTTGATGATTCCCATAATGTTCGGATTTTGTATGACTAACAATTCAAGGCAGAAATGGTTTGCAACGACTTGCTTCACCCGGCAGTGTGGCGATTCAGCTTCATCTCGAAAACCCTTTTAGTTGATCTGGTAATCCTGAACCGGTGATCGATCCGGTAGCCCACCACCCACACAATCTTCTCATCGGACAGTACAACCCAGGTATTCTCTTTTTCAGGAAGAGAGAGTTTCAGGTCGGTGAAGAAGTCGCTGAGTTTGCGTTTATTGTTCATTCCCAGCGGCTGAAAGGTATCACCGTGCTGCCATTTCCTCAGGGTGAGGGGGAATGAGAGGCGATCCAGGTCGAGAGCAGCGATGGCACGCTCATCCTGAAGAGAATACCCGTCGGCAGGAAGCCGTGACACGGACATTGAAAGTGGACTCCGCAACAAGGTTTCGTCCCGGTTGATGAGATATTGCCACCCCTCCTCTTCATCTTCGTCAGGCCTGACCGGGGTGATAATCAGGTACGCCCTGTCACGCACCAGCCTGTGGGATGCGGATGAAAACCGTTTGCCGGAAATCCCTTCAAGGGAGCGATTGACGGCATCGGCAACGGCCCTGTTGAACCCGAACCCGGACAGGTACTCGTAGAGAAACACTTGCCTGTAAGGGAGTTTCATCAATCCCGTGATGGAGATCCTGATCATATCCGGGTTTCCCGATAACAGCGGTTCCATAACCTCCTCAATCTTTTGCTGGTAAATCAATTCTGCCTGCCTGACATTGCTGATGGTTCTGAGCGCAACATCCCTGAATGCCGGATTCAGCGACTCCAATGCAGGAATGATAGCATGCCTGATTTTATTTCTTTTGATCTCCACAGATGCGTTGGTGCTGTCTTCGACCCATCGGAGGCCTGCCCCTGCCGCAAACTGCAGAATCTCTTCACGGAAAAAGGGAAGCATAGGCCGGATCACCTGACCTGCAAGAGGCAACATCCCCCTGAGGCCACTGATGCCTGTGCCCCTGATCAGGTTCAGAAGCATCGTCTCTACCTGGTCATCGGCATGATGTCCCGTAAGAATACCTTTGAACCCATGTGTGGCGATGAGTTCACTGAACCAGGCGTATCTCAGCTCACGGGCCGCCATTTCTACGGAAATTCCCTGCTGGTATGCGAATCCGTAAGTATCGAACCGTTTGTTGAAAAGCTGAAGCCCTCTCTCCCGGGCAAATGCAGCACAAAACTCTTCATCGCGCAGCGATTCTTCACCCCGTAATCCGAAATTGCAGTGAGCCAGGGCACATTGGGTACCGAGGCCCACAGCAAGGTGGGTAAGCACCACTGAATCGAGGCCTCCGCTCAGGGCGATGAGGAGTCTGTCTTCAGGTTGCCACAGCTGCTCCTGTTCAACAAAGACGCTAAACCTGGACAACATATTGGTGGATTGTTCCTTAGATTTCATAGGGGCGACAGGTTCAGGTTTAACCCTCCAGCAATCTGATGAGTGCCCTTGCCTTCAGCATCGACTCTGCATACTCATCAGAGGGTACGGACGCCGAAGTAATGGCCCCACCGGTCTGGAAGGAAGCCAGGTTCAGATCAAGATTCAACAGCAAGCTCCGGATGATCACACTCATATCAAAATCCCCCTCCGGGGTCAGGTACCCGACAGTCCCCGAATAGAGGCCCCTCTTGCTGTATTCATAGTTATCGATCAGTTCCATTGCACGGATTTTCGGAGCACCGGTCATGGAACCCATAGGGAACAATGCCCTCAACACTTCGGTAAAGGAAACACCCTCCCGCACCTCAGCCTGCACTGTGGAGATCATCTGGTGCACTGAGGGGAAAGTATAGATCCCGAAGAGTTCAGGAACGCTTACACTCCCCCGGCGCGCAACCCTTGACAGGTCATTCCTGACCAGGTCAACAATCATCACATTCTCTGAACGCTCCTTTTCATCGTGGAAAAGCTTCTCCTTCAAATGCTGATCCTCCTGGTCATCTGCTCCGCGGCGGATTGTCCCCTTGATGGGTTGAGAAATCAGCCTGCTCCCCGACTTTTTCAGGAATCGTTCAGGGCTTGCCGAGATGAGTGCATGATGGTTCCAGAGGTAGAAGGCCGAAAATGGTGCGGGGGAGGACTGTGACAAACGCTGCCAGAGCGCAGCGGGATCGGGCATTTTATCAGCCGAGGAGAAAAACTCCTGACAGTAGTTGAGCTCGTACACATCGCCCCTCCTGATGTGGCTGAGAACTGCTTTGACGGCATCCATGTATTGCCCTGAAGTGATGGCATGCTGAACCTTGATCGGTTCGAAAGGCAGATTGGCGAACGATCCGGGCACAGCAATCAGCTGTTCAATATGCCTGATCAGCAATGCATCCCCGGAACCGTACAGCATTCCGTTACGCACCCCGATCACGGCCAGGGGTTCGAAAACGATGAGCTCCGGAAACCCGATTCTGTCTGAATTCAGGGAGACGAGTTCTTCGAAGCAGTTCTTCAGGTCGTAGTTAAAGTGAAAAAAGTACCAGGATTCCTCTTCGTCGAGAAATGCCTGAATTTTGGTGGGAATACCCTTATCCAGGTGATCCGGGGGAACTTCAAGGGACCTTTTGGCACCGACAGCAGCAAGCATTTCCCACCCTGACCAGGGGTCGTGATGAAATCCACAAGAAGAGAGCATCATCCCCTGTTTCAGCTCCTGGATGATCTTCACCACAGCAGCTTCAACAGCAAGCTGTTCCTGACGGTCACATATGGGGCGGATTGGTTTCAATGCACCATTTTCCGCAAATATAACGAATCCCTGTTAACAGACAGCGTAAGAAATCAGGGGTTGTTTTCCCTGAACTTGCGGACCCCTTCGTCGAGAAAAGCAACGAACCCTTCAATGCTCTTGTCGGTTTGCCAGGGTCCGGAAAGCATATTGCCTTCATGGTCTATCACCACATACAACGGGGTTGCAATGGTGCCAAACTGCGTTTCCTGAATATATTTGTTGACGCGTCCGAGGGTTTTAAGCGTTCTGCCATCCTTACCCGTAACCCACTTCTCCTCAGGGAGCTCTGTCTTGTCATCGGTGTAAAGCGCAACCATGACAAACTCTTTGTTGAGCCGTTGCTTCACTGCCGGGTCGGACCACACGACAGCCTCCATCACTTTACAGTTGGCACAACTGTGGCCTGTAAAGTCAATAAAAACAGGTTTGTTCTGTTCTTTTGCACATTCAATGGCCTCATCGAGGTCAAAGTAACCCTGAAATCCCGGGGGGAAATGGAGATCATTAGCATAGGCAGGGGTACCACAGAGGGCAACAGGCGTTTCAGCTGAAGCAGCAACCATCTTTGTCATGTCAAATTTTTGAGTGCTTTTGGCAGGAAGTAATCCGCTGATCCCTTTCAGGTCAGCACCAAAGAGCCCGGGAATGAGGTAAACCACAAAGGAGAATGTTGCGATCACCAGCAGCAGGCGGAAGAATCCGATACTGTGGAGGTCGGTATCGTGGTGAAACTTGTATTTTCCGAGGAGATAGAGACCCATGAGGGTAAAAAGGACAATCCATATCGCAATGTAAACGTCACGGGTGAGGATTCCCAGATGGTAGGTCTGGTCGGGGACGATGAGGAATTTCATGCCAAAAGCGAGGATGATAAAACCGAACACCACCTTGACGGAGTTCATCCAGCCGCCTGACTTGGGCAGCTTGGCCATGACATTGGGGAAAAGCGCCAGCAGTGCAAAAGGAACACCGAATCCCACTGAAAAGCCCAGCATCCCGATAAAGGGTTTGAGGAGGGCTGTGCCATCGGAAGCTTCAACGAGGATTGTTCCGATAAAGGCAGCGGTGCAGGAGAAAGAGACAAGAACCAGGGTGAGTGCCATGAAGAATGTACCCACAAGGCCGCCGCGGTCTGCCTGCGAGTCAGCCTTGTTTACCCATTTCGAGGGAAGCACCAGTTCGAACGCCCCGAAGAAAGAGGCAGCAAAGAAGATAAAGATCAGGAAGAAGATTACATTGGTAAGCCAATGGGTAACGATATTGTTCATCGCTTCGGGCCCGAAGATCACGCTGATCAGTAGGCCTATCACCGAATAGATGAAGATAATGGACAATCCGTAAAAAACTGCCAGGAATTTCCCTTTGGTTTTTCCACCACGGTAGTTCAGGAAAAAGGCAATGTTCATCGGGATCATCGGGAAGACGCAAGGGGTAAAGATTCCTGCCACGCCCAGACTCAAAGCCGCGAAAAATAGCACCCACAACGACTTGTCCTTTCCTCTCTTTTCATTATTTTCCTGTGGATTTTCACCGGATGAAGCAGCTTCACCATTGCTTTCAGCGTTTTCCACAGTATCGCCTTCACCTTCAGGGTCACCTTCTGAGCTATCCTGCTGTGGCGCAACTGCTGCCGGGTCACCACTCACTTTGGCCCCGGTAATTCTGAATTCAAAATTTTCATCAAACGGAATGCAAACATCAAGGCATATCTGCCCGGTAATGATCCCCCTGATCACAAAAGGGGTCTCGGTATTCACAACAATTCTCTGGGTGAATACCGGTTTGCCGGCAAACTGATTAATATGGACTTCGAAAATCTCATCAAAAATTCTTTCAGCTTTGGGCGATGACTTGATCCTTCCCTGTGTGGCAAAATTGTCCTTGCTATCGTATTCAATCTCCATAGGCAGCGGTCCCGCGCCAAATGCATAATCCTGATAAGGGCCATAGAGGTGCCATTTATCGGCCAGATCAGCCTTAAAAACAAGGTCAAATTCAGCATCGCTCACCTTTTGCACCGAAAAGGTCCATTTGATGTTGTCCCTGACATTGGCTGTTCCCAGCTGCGCCTGAGCAGGTAAAATGGCGGACAATAACATTAAAACAACCACGAGGTGTTTCCACAGTTCAATGCTTTTCTTCGTCATAATCTGTTCGTTTTATTTTTTTTTAAATGATTTTCATTGATCAGTGCGGGGATAATTGATGGAATAGTGCAACCCCCTGCTCTCCTTGCGCTCCATGGCCATTTTGATAATCAGGTATGCCACGGTGATCATATTCCTGAGCTCACAGATTTCAGGGGTCAGGACAGATTTTTCATAAAGATCTTCCGTTTCCCTGTTGAGGATAGCCAGCCTGTCGAGGGCTCTCCGGAGCCTCAGGTCAGATCTTACAATGCCAACATAGTTGCTCATAATGCTACGCAATTCTTTCAGGCTCTGTGTGATAAGTACCATCTCCTCGTTTAGCACAGTTCCTTCAGCATCCCATTCAGGGATATCCTCACAAAGCCCGACCTTGCCAATATGCTTCAGCGCATCGGCGGCAGCGTGGTGCGAAAACACCAGGGATTCAAGGAGGGAATTGGATGCCAACCGGTTGGCACCATGCAGGCCGGTTGAAGCACACTCACCACTGGAATAGAGGTTCCGGATCGAAGTGCGCCCCTTTTCATCAACTTTGATCCCGCCACACAGGTAGTGGGCCGCAGGCACCACGGGGATTGGTTCTCTGGTAAAGTCGATCCCGATGGAGAGGCATTTCCCGTAGATGGTAGGGAAGTGGAAGATCAGATCCTGCGCATCGAGATGGGTACAGTCGAGGAATACATGGTCTTCACCCCTGACCTTCATCTCGTTGTCGATGGCACGCGCTACGATATCCCGGGATGCCAGGCTGCCCCTCGGGTCATATTTCGCCATAAATTCAGTACCATCAAGGGTCTTAAGCACGGCACCAAAACCCCGGAGTGCTTCTGTGATCAGGAATGAGGGGGTTTCAGGGGGGTTGTACAGCGATGTGGGATGGAACTGGACGAACTCCATCTTTTCCACCTTACCCTTGGCCCGGTAAACCATGGCGACACCATCGCCGGTGGCCACAACCGGATTGGTCGTGGTGTTATACACCATGCCGATACCCCCGGTCGTCATCATCGTAACCCTCGCAAGAAGGGTGGATATTTCACGGGTGTGTTTATTCAGCACATAAGCACCATAGCAGGTAATTTCTTCTGTTCTTCGTGTGACGGTCTCCCCGAGGTGGTGCTGGGTGATAATGTCAACAGCAAAGTGATCCTCCAGCAGTTCTATGTTGGGATGCTCCCTCACACGCTGCAATAAGGTTTCCTGAATTTCGAGGCCGGTCTTGTCCTTATGGTGGAGCACCCTGTATTCAGAGTGGCCGCCCTCCCTGGCCAGGTCATAAAGCCCTGTTTTTCTGTCCACATCGAATCTCACGCCCCAGTCTATCAATTCCCTGATGCGGTCAGGGGCTTCCATGATGGTCATCCTGACGATCTTCTCATCGTTCAGATCATCCCCGGCAATCAGGGTGTCACGAATATGCTTTTCGTAGGAATCGGGGTCGTACATGACGGCAGCAATACCTCCCTGGGCATAACGGGTCGCGGTTTCCAACGGCCACCGTCCTCGGCCCCGCACTCGACCTCTATGCCCCCCACTCGAACGGCCGGCCGATCAACGGCTACGTCTACATCGACGCCGAGAGCTTTCTCGACGGCATGGCCGCCGCCGAGCCGCGCGCCTTTGACGTCATCGACGTCTGGGCGTCGCACGCCTACCCGCTCGACCCCTTCCGCCTCGACCCATCCCGCCAGATTTTCCAGATCGACTATGCCAACGGTGCGTCGAACCCGCACCACGTGGACCCACCTGAAGGAATCTACAACCGGGGAATAAACAGCTACCGCTGGGAGCTGTGGAAGCTCGCCCGGATAACCGGCAAAAACACCGACACGCTACCCGTGATGATTACCGAAAGCGGCTGGTGTTATGGCCCCTCGCAGGCCCCCGACGCCGCCGACCACGTCCACGCCGAGATCTCGTTCGATACCATGTCCGCCTACCTCGACCTCGCCTTCAACGGCAACGGCGACGGCACCGCCCTCCGTTACCCCGACCTGCCCGCAGTCGGCTGGAC
>JAWOGX010000287.1:0-4794 GCA_046496455.1 Bacteroidales bacterium
TTTTTGCCCGCAGATTGCGCTGATCTTCGCAGATTTAGCCCGTCCCAAGCGCTGCACTCTCGACTCTCGCAATTATACCTTCTCAACCTTCTAAACAATTAAACCTCTCAACATTCTCAACTTCCTAAACTTCCTCAACTTCCTCAACTTCATTTAACCAAAGAGTAATCAGAGTTCAAACAGAGTTTCACGGAGCTAAAGCTGAATGAGGTTCATAGCCACTAAAACACTAAAACACTAAAAAATGAGTGCTTCCCAGGATAGGGTCAATGGTCGTATATTTTGTGGTTTCGTGTTTTCGTGGCAGAAACCCCCTTTAATGAATCTCAGTGCTCTTTTAACCTTAGTGGTAAAATGACATTGAGCATTCGATGAGAGGCATCAGCACATCAGCACATCATCACATCATCACATCATCACATCATCACATCATCACATCATCACATCAATCAAAAATCATCATCCTACAACCTAAAATCTTATATCTTTACCCCGTTTTCATAAAAACCAAAACCAGAAATCATGTACGAACAATTTCAGGCTCTGGATGATATTCGATTGAATTTCAATTCACAAGGGTTGTTGCTGATCAACATCACGCTGGCGTTTATCATGTTTGGTGTCGCGCTGGAAATCAAGGTGGAACACTTCAGGCAGGTGATCAACCGCCCCAAATCTGTACTGGTTGGCTTCGGTTCGCAGTTCATACTCCTGCCTGCTGTCACCTTTCTGGTTGTAAAATCCCTTGGGAATGTCATCTCCCCGGCGGTGGCCATGGGGATGATTCTTGTAGCTTCCTGTCCGGGAGGAAATATTTCCAACTTTATGTCGTCCCTGGCCAAGGCGAATACCGCACTTTCGGTGAGCTTGACCGCCATTGCGACATTGGGCGCCATCGTCCTGACGCCACTCAACTTTGCCATCTGGGGTGGACTCTATACCTCCTCTTCCGACCTCCTGCAACCGATCACGATCGACCCCATAGAAATGTTCAAAACAGTCTTTATTCTTCTTGGAATACCCCTGGTCCTCGGGATGTATTTTGCGCATAAGTTTCCGAAGATTACAGCCAAAATTGTAAAACCGCTCAAAAACATTTCGATGCTGATCTTTATCGGAATCGTCATCATGGCATTTACCAATAATTATGAGTATTTTATCAAATACATCGGTCTGATTTTCCTCCTGGTTCTTGCCCACAATGCCGTTGCCCTCGCCACTGGATATCTTGCGGGAACGATCTTCTGGCTGCCCAAACCCGATCGCCGGACTACCACGATTGAGACAGGGATCCAGAATTCCGGACTTGGTCTTGTGCTCCTCTTCAATCCCCGGATCTTTGAGGAACCGGTAGGGGGGATGGCGTTTATTGCGGCCTGGTGGGGTATCTGGCATATTATCTCGGGCCTGGGCCTGGCTTCAATCCTGGCCAGGATTCCCTATAAGGATTCCCGCAAGCCCCTTGAAGCCGTTGTGGAACAAGTTGTTGAAGATTAATCCTGCGGACTATGGGACGAAAGAATATTGAGAAGTTTTCGGTCTGGTATTATTTGCTGAAAGTGTATGCCCGTGCCATGCACTATATGTATTACGGGAGGCTTAGGGTGCGGGGCAAAGAGCATATCCCCTATGGTGAACCGATGATTTTTGCCCCCAACCATCAGAATGCCCTCATGGATGCCCTGGCGGTACTTTTTACCATCCCCCGGCAAATGGTGTTCCTGGCCAGGGCTGACATCTTTAAAAGAGGCTTTTTCTCCGCCATTCTTACATTCATGAAGATATTGCCGATTTACCGGATCAGGGATGGCTATTCCTCACTACAGAGCAATTCTGAGATTTTTGATAAAACGGTTGAGGTGATACGTGCAGGCAGGCCTCTTGTGATTCTTCCAGAGGGGAACCATGAGGGCATACGTCGACTGCGCCCTCTGAAGAAAGGGATCGCACGCATTGCATTTCAAACGGAGGAAGCCTGTAATTTCTCTCTCGGCATTAATATTATTCCGGTAGGTCTTGATTATTCCCGGTACGAAAAGTCGGGGAGTGAGCTTCTGATCCAGTATGGCCTGCCAATCAAAGTAAACGATTATGCTGCAATCTATCAGGAGAATCCTGCGAAAGGGGTTAATGAACTCATCGCTGAGCTGAAAAGCAGGATCAGTGAACTGATGATCGACATCCACAATGAGGAGAATTATGAGATGATCGACATCATACGCCGGAGTTATGCACATACGATATTGAAGCACAAGCATCTGAAATTAACCCCCTGGAACCGTCATGCTGCTGAAATTGAAACCATCCGGATCCTTGAAGCCTACCTGGCTGATGCCCCGGATACAGCACTTGTTGACAGCCTGGACGCATCAGCAAAAGATTACAGGCTCGCACTCGGATATAATAAACTTCAGTTCAGAAACCCGGAAGAGGGGCGCTGGCCCTGGTGGAAAATTGTTGGTCAATCCATCCTCTTCTTATTGGCACTGCCACTTTTTGTCATCGGTTTTATCAACAACATTTTTCCCGTATTGATCCCGAAATCGATTGTCAAAAGAATAAAAGATGTGCAATTCCGATCCTCTTTTAAATTCGGGGTCTCCATTCTTACTTTCCCGGTTTTTTACGGAATTCAGGTGCTCCTGTTCTGTGTTTTCGTGCCACTTCCACCGATTTACACCCTGTGGTATTTCATTTCGCTGCCCATTACAGGAGTGATCGCCGTCCGCTACAGATTGTTTTTCAGGCGCTTCCTGTCGCGACTCCGCTACAGGTTTCTGTTCTACACCGCACCTTCACAGTGGCACCGCATTCAGGCATTGCGTGATCAGATCCTTGGAGGGATGGCATTGGTGGTCAGCAAAGTGCAGTAAGCTGACTATTTTTGAATCATATTTTTCCGGATGTTTGTGTACTGGGTCTGGTTCTCTTTTTCCACATCCGAAATTTTCGTGGCGAAGAACTGAAGTGCTTCTTCCTTTGTTTTGAACCCAGGCAGCTTTCCGATTGAGGCTGGTAAATAGGCGCATGAAGCCTCTGCTGCATTCAAGCCGTCCTGAAGATTCAGGTACAGTTTCAGGGTCTCTGCGATGCATCCGTATCTTCTTGCGAGGGTGATATTGTGCTCCATAAGCCGGATTGCTTCTCCCGCCTGTATTGTCAGTTTCCCTTCGCGCTTCATCTGGTAGATGTATGCCATCTGGGCTTCAATCCTCCTCATCACAGCGTCAATCCTGCTGTAATGCTGAACCTGCATAGTCGAAATCCGGTTCCTGATCTGGATCAGGTTCATTCCCCTGATGCTGAAACGCATCCTGTAGGATTGACTGTCGTAAAAAATCGACTTGTCACCATCGATCTGTCTGTATAGAAAGTAATTGGGGTTGTACAGGGTGTTGTGAAGGAGTTCAGTCAGTGGATAACTGCTCCGATTGAGCATACTGATGGTGTCAATGGAAAATGGAAATTCTTTCACATTATCGCTCCCGGCACTGGTCAACTCCTGGTATTCCCGGATCAGCCCTGCAGAATGATTCTGCTGGTCCATATGCAGGATGTTTCCTTCGGGATCAGAGATGGTCATGCCCAATTCCAACCCTTTGTCCCATTGGATGGCAATAACACTATCCGGGTATCGCCAGATCCATTCACCATCAAAAAATCCATTTTCGTCGAAACTACCATTAACTTCGTATGATTTATCAAGTTTGGCATAAAAGGGACCCACCAGGGTTCCCTGTTTGTAATGGAGATCAATAATCACCGTTTCCAGTGAATCATGACGATCCCACACCCATTTGTCCTGTTTCTTTTCCCCTGTCCTGCTTTTCAGCGCTGATTCATACCGCCATTTGCCATCAGGTATCCCTTTTGAATATTGTGCATCCAGGGAAACAGTCCCGGTGGTGTAACGCTTTGGATCCTGCAACTGAAAGTCTTTCTGGTTGATCTTGTAGCTCCATAACCCGTCTTTCAGGTTATTGGAGTAGTTTCCGGCAATATTATGATTGAACCTGTACTGATCATCTTTTGCCTTGACGGTATAGCGGAATGTGCCTTGTTTCACATGTTCGTGCGACTTTGGATCGGAGCGGTAGGAATAGGCAACATCACCGGCATCCGTATATCCGTTCTGCAGTTTGCCCTGATATTTTTGCAAAGGCTGGGTTAACGCAAAGAAAGGGGATAGGAGGAAGTTTGCGAGCAACAGGATCAAAGAAAATTTCATCATGGGCAGGGAAATTTGGAAGGCGAAAGATAGAAAAAAAATCGCGAAAGCCTTTTTTGTACCTTTGCGGCCTGAAAAATCAAAACAAAGATCTATGAGTAACACACCAGAAAGAACAAAGTGCCTGATCATCGGATCAGGGCCTGCAGGATATACCGCAGGGATTTATGCAGCCAGGGCTGATCTGAAACCCATTCTTTACCAGGGACTTCAGCCCGGGGGGCAGCTCACTATCACTACGGAGGTTGAGAATTTTCCGGGCTACCCTGAAGGGATCACCGGTCCGGAAATGATGGAGGACTTGAAGAAACAGTGTGAGCGATTCGGAACGGATGTGCGTTGGGGCATTGTAACCGGGGTGGATTTTTCTCAGAGGCCTTTCAGGGTTATTGCTGATGATGGGAAGGAGATCCTTGCAGAGACCGTGATTATCTCCACTGGAGCTACTGCAAAGTGGCTCGGACTGGAAAGCGAGAAGAAATTCAACGGCTATGGGGTGTCTGCGTGCGCCACCTGCGATCTCTTCTTTTAGCGTGGAAAAAAAGTGGCCCATGGAGCGCCGAGAG
>JAWOGX010000312.1:0-11182 GCA_046496455.1 Bacteroidales bacterium
TTTTAATCATGGTGCAAAATTACAATATTCCTTTGATATAGAGAACAAATCGGGAATGATTTCCATCAGCCCGGAAGCTGAACGTTGAAAGGCGACAAATGTTACATCGGGGATCCACATGTTTTAACTTACAATCTCTATAGAGCAAATAGTTTTAAAGGGACTTGGATCGGAATATTTTATACATTTGCGGCGCTAACTAAAAACCGAATACCGTGGATATATTCAGCAAAATCGAAAGGAACATGGGGCCTTTGGGGCAATACGCCACCAAGGGGCATGGCTATTTTTTGTTTCCGAAACTTGAAGGGGAGATTTCAAACCGGATGAGATTCAGGGGGAAGGACATGCTTGTATGGAGCCTGAACAATTACATAGGGCTTGCCAACCACCCGGAAGTGCGCAAGGCAGATGCCGAGGCAGCAGTTAAGTTTGGGATGGCCTATCCAATGGGCGCCAGGATGATGTCAGGACAGAGCGATTATCACGAACAACTTGAGCGGGAACTTGCCGCATTTGAGAAGAAGGAGGATGCTTACCTGCTGAATTACGGTTACCAGGGCATGGTTTCCATCATCGACACGCTGGTGGACCGTAAAGACGTTATTGTTTACGACAGCGAGTCACACGCCTGCATCCTTGACGGGATGCGCCTGCATATCGGGAAAAGGTTCGTATACCCTCACAACGACATAACCAACCTGGAAAAGCAATTACAGCGCGCCACGAAGATTGTGGACCAGACCGGAGGGGGGATTCTTGTAATCACCGAAGGTGTATTCGGGATGTCAGGTGACCTGGGTAAACTCGACAGGATTGCCGCATTAAAAGAAAAATATCAGTTCCGTTTCCTGGTTGATGATGCCCATGGTTTTGGCACAATGGGTGCCACAGGCGCCGGGGTCAGCGAGCATTTCGGGGTGATGGACAAGGTAGATCTCTATTTTGGCACCTTTGCCAAGGCAATGGCCGGCATTGGTGGTTTTATCGCCGGTGATGCCAATGTGGTGAATTATCTGAGATACAACATGCGTTCACAGATTTTCGCCAAGTCGCTCCCGATGCCTATGGTGATCGGGGCATTAAAGAGGCTGGAACTGCTGAAGAACACACCGGAACTCAGGACACGCCTCTGGACCGTGGTCAATGCATTGCAGAGCGGCCTTCGTGCCCAGGGCTTCAACCTCGGCAACACGGAATCCCCGGTAACACCGGTCATGCTCTCAGGGGAAGTGGCAGAAGCCACCAATCTCACCTTTGACCTGCGCGAGAATTACAATATCTTCTGCTCCATTGTGACCTATCCGGTGGTACCACGTGGTGTCATCCTTATCCGCCTGATCCCAACTGCCGTACACACCCTTGAAGATGTGGAATACACCATCAGCGCATTCAAGGAAATCAAAAAGAACCTTGATGCAGGAAAATACTCCACAGGAGAGATCGTAGATGTGATGAGCAATCAGTAAATGATCAGTTTTTTGCGCAGCAACCCCTTCCCGGGTGTCGACAGCGCGACCAGATACACCCCGGCAGGCAGGTCAGCCATGACACTGGTGCCGGGGTTCTCATTGCTGAGCATCAACCTCCCATCCGCACCGAATACTTGTAAGAGTGAACCGGAGGATACCTCCTCATTCAACATGATCCTCCCGGAGCTCCCCTGGTACCAGCAATTCAAACTTCCGGGCAAACTGACCTTGCCGATGGAAAATCCGATGGGGACAAGAGCCACATCAAAAACGACAGTATCCTGCAAAGGAATGTTAACCTGGAAAGTCTTTGGATGATAGCCCGGATGCGACCAGGTTACCTGAAAGGCGCCATGATAGGCAGGGCGATAATAAAAGCCTGTGGCCGCATCCGCCCAAACATGTGAGCTGTCTGCATCGTGTCCGGTTATCCATATTTTTGCAGGCAAGGGCAAACCTGTAACCGAATCGGTAACCTGGCCGCGCAGCCCATACCAACCCTCCTTTAAAAAGCGGATCATGGATCTGTGGTGGTAGTTCCACATGGCATTGAGCTGACTGGCGGGCAGAATGAATGAATTGGAAACCTCGAGTGTCAGCTCTCGGCAATGGGCAAAATAGTTCATGTAATCCTGCCTTCCGCCGGTAATGACATACCACGCAGCGCCATTGGTGATGCCATTGCTGAGGTCATTGAAGAAACCCGGAGTGGAGTTGGCCTGCACCGTATCGGCATAATCCCTGGACACCCTGATCCACCATTGGTTGTCAGGATGAAACTTGGTCCAGGTATCCCAGGGGTAGTTCACCACCTCGGCACCGCTGTGCAAATTGGCACCGCTTGTGAAAGAGACGGTATCAGCCAGATTCATAAAAGCTATTGTTTCAGGCTGATATGGATTTCCGTCCGGATTTGCCCCAACCCTGGGATCGGGATAATTCCTGTTGAGGTCCACGTTATTTCCATTTCTCCTGATAGAGCCGGAAACAGTATGATCACCCCCGTAATAGGTTCCATCCGGGTTGGCCAGCGGACATATCCATATCTCCATGTTATCGAGCAGCCAGGTTGCTTCCGGATCGGTTCCGTAACCACCCAGCAAATGATCAATAAGCCTTAGCGTCAGTATATAGCCTGCTGTTTCATTGCCATGCATAGTGGATGAGTAAAGGAACCGCGGCTTTCCGCCCGATGGGTTTAAGGCAGATGTGAGTTTGACGACCAGGAGTTTACGACCACTTGACAGCGTCAGGAAATTGTGGGTCCGGCATAAGCCAGGGTATTGCGATTCGAATGCGAACATTATTGAATCGAATGCAGGCCAGGTTGGATAATAGTCCCAACTTCCCGATTCGGCACTCCCTGAACAAAGCATTAGCTCTTCATCAGAAGGTCTGTGAACGGGAGTGTGGACAAACCGGTATCCCAATCTTACCATCTCTTCTATCTCCCCTCTGTTCACATTAACCAACACGGCGTCTCCGTCTTTTCGGGCAACAGAGGTAAATTCAGTGAGCTTCCGGAGATCTTCCCGGTCGGAGACTTTGATCGTAAGCCAGGTTTCACCATACAGCCGGAGCAGTGAATCGACTTCGGCCGGGAGTTGTGCTTTCAGGCCGGAACAGAAAAACCACCCCAGCATCAATACAACACCCACAAAAACATAAGGTTTTCTCATTTTGCGATCTCATCAATCTGTGCCTGCAGTTGCATCAGCACAGACTTATTCACTTTTACAAGAGGCAGGCGCAGATTATTCGGGGCCAACCCTTTAATCTCAAGAGCTGCCTTGATCCCTGAAGGGCTGCCGTCTTCGAAAAGGGTTCCGATCAGATCAAAGAGCTGATAGTGGTATTTTCTGGCCTCAGCATACTTCCCGGCAAGTGCAAGACGCACCATCTCACTGAATTCGAATGGATAAACATTGGCCACCACAGAAATTACCCCATTCGCCCCTGCGGCGATCAAAGGCAATGTCAGTGCATCATCCCCCGAAATCACCAGGAAATGGTCAGGGCGATCCTTAATAATCTTCATGATTTGTGTCATATTGCCTGATGCCTCTTTCACGGCCACAATGTTACTGAACTCATGAGCCAGTTTCAGGGTGGTTTCAGCAGTCATGTTTGCCCCGGTACGACCCGGAACATTGTAGAGTATCAATGGAAGTGGCGATACCGTGGCAATATTTTTATAGTGATAATAGAGCCCCTTCTGCTGTGGTTTATTGTAATACGGGGTAACAGTCAGGATTCCGTCGATGCCCGTAAAGTCGAAATTATTAATGGTCTCGACGATCTCCTGCGTGTTGTTTCCTCCAATGCCCACCACAACCGGCACCCTGCCATCAACCTCTTCAATCACAAATCCACAAACTGCATTTCGTTCATCTTTGCTCATCGTGGCTGTTTCCCCGGTTGTACCCAGGACAACCAGGTAATCCACTTTACCTGTCAGGGTGTGCTGGATGATCCTTCGCAGGGAATTGAAATCCACTGTGCCATATTTGTGGAAAGGTGTGACCAGCGCAACACCGGTTCCGGTAAACATTTTCTTCATACGCTATGCATTATTGATGCTGAGATAATGGATCAGTTGCTTGATATAATCGGTCATATCACCTGGTTTTGCCCCCACCAGGAAGTCGAACCAGGGAAGGTTGTCAGGATGGTTGTATCCCACTTTGAATTTTGCCACCGACATGGCGGCAAGATACTGCAGGACAGGATCCTGTTCCATGTCCAGGCTGATCAACAGGTCGACCTCCTCGTCCAGCAGATCGTTCAGCGTTGCTTTGTTTGGAATTCCAATGATATTCAGATCACTTTTGCAGATAAACTGCCTGGTCAGTTGTGGAATACAATAGTGTGGCACTATCTTGTATTTGGCATAACCGACAGATTTTACCTTGATATCCAATCCTTTAAGTTGGGAAAAGAAATTCTCGGCCTGCTTATTCTGATACTCTTCCGAAGCATCGTACAGTACAACCAGGTCCCTGGCTGTGATCAGGGATCCTGAGACCCTGTGCCTGCGCCTGTTGCTGAGCTTTTGCTGCAAAGCCCTTTTATGCAAAGCCGTTTTGATGGAGGTAATGATACTCACAATGGCAAATATCGTAAGTTTTTTTAATTGATGCACATAAGTTCAGGAGAAGACCGAAATCTTTTCATTCAGGAAGCACAGAAAGAGAGCTGGTGACCCTGAAGCATCAGAAACAGGAATATCATTTCAGCACCAGCCGTATCACATCCTTCATGGTGTCCACATAGTGAAAAGTCAAGCCTTCAACATAGAGAGGCTGGATTTCAAGAATATCCTTCTGATTTGCTTCGGGCAGGATCACGTTATTGATCTTGGCCCTTTTGGCGGCAAGGATTTTCTCTTTGATGCCACCTACCGGCAAGACTTTACCTCTGAGTGTGATCTCCCCGGTCATGGCAAAATCATTTTTCACAGCCTTTTTTGTGAACACTGATGCCAGGGCAGTGAGCATAGCGACACCAGCTGAAGGACCATCTTTGGGGGTAGCGCCTTCCGGCACATGAATATGGACGTTGGATTCAATGAGCAATGCCGGATCGATTCCATAATCAGCAGCATTGGACTTAAGATATTCAAAGGCGAGCGTGGCCGACTCTTTCATCACATCACCGAGATTCCCTGTCAGGGTGAGCAATCCTTTCCCTTTGCTGGCCGTAGCTTCAACAAAAAGAATCTCACCCCCTGTCGGAGTCCAGGCCAAACCGGTAACCACACCGAACAGCTGATCTTTCAGGCGCATCTCCCGCTGAAAGAGCGGGACACCAAGAATTCTGGTTGCTTCTGCAACTGTAAGTGTCTTTTTGTAGGGTATTCCGGCCACAATGTCCCTTGCACGGTTCCTGACAATCCGTGCGATTGATTTTTCGAGGAGCCTGACCCCTGCTTCCCGGGTATAGTTTTCAATGATGCATTGCAGCACCTGGTCGGGGATTTTGCATTGCTGTGGCTTCACACCGTGTTCTGACAGCTGCTTTGGGACGAGGTGTATTTTTGCGATGTCAATCTTCTCCTCGGTAAGGTAACCGCTCAGGTCTATCACCTCCATCCTGTCGCGCAATGCCGGATGCACTGTACTGAGTGTATTGGCTGTTGCAATGAACATTACCTTGCTCAGGTCATATTCCATCTCAAGGTAGTTGTCGTAGAATGCGGTATTCTGTTCCGGGTCAAGCACCTCAAGCAATGCTGATGAGGGATCCCCGCTTACTGTATTGCCACTCACTTTGTCGATTTCATCAAGCACAAAAACCGGGTTTGAAGACTTGCCTTTCTTGATGCTCTGCAATATCCTGCCCGGCAATGCCCCGATGTATGTTTTACGGTGCCCCCTGATCTCAGCTTCATCGCGGAGTCCACCCAATGACATTCTGACGTATTTGCGGCCAAGCGCCCGAGCCACGGATTTACCGAGAGAGGTTTTGCCAACGCCCGGAGGCCCAACCAGGCAAAGTATCGGCGACTTCATATCACCTTTCAGCTTAATCACTGCCAGATATTCAAGGATTCTTTCCTTTACCTTTTCAAGGCCGAAATGGTCTTCGTCCAGGATACGCATGGCATCCTTCAGATCAAAGTTGTCGTCTGTATACTCGTTCCAGGGAAGATCACAAAGAAATTCCAGATAATTGAGCTGTACAGCATAATCTGCCGCCTGAACATTCATCCTTTGCAACTTCTGTATCTCCCGCTCAAAATTTTCAGCCACCTGCTCACCCCAGTGCTTCTTTGCAGCCTTTTCCCGGAGGGAACGGATATCCTGTTCACCAGGTGAACCGCCAAGCTCCTCCTGGATGGTTTTCAGCTGCTGATTCAGGAAGTAGTCCCGCTGCTGCTTGTCAATATCGGTTTTTACCTTGCTCTGGATCTGGTTTTTCAACTCCAGCAACTGCAGCTCTTCCGTCAGCTTTTTCAATACAAAGGAAGCTCTCATCTTGAGATCCCCCAATTCCAGCAGGTATTGCTTCTGGTCAATGGGGATATTCAGGTTCGATGAAACAAAATTGATCAGGAAAGCAGGGCTGTCGATATTTTTGATGGCAAAAGAGGCTTCAGATGGGATATTCGGCGATTTCTCGATGATTTCCATAGAGATATCACGCAACGACGCGATGATGGCTTTAAACTCCTCTGATTTATCCGGCCTGCCATTCTGGTCAAATTTACTCACCCTTGCCACCAGGTAAGGCTCCTCCTGCAACACCTCCTCGATGGCAAACCGCTTTTTGCCCTGAATGATAACCGTTGTACTGCCATCAGGCATCTGCAGGGTTTTCATAATCACCGCGGCGGTTCCCACCCTGTGCAGATCTGCGGGCGTTGGTTCTTCCACCTCCGGGTCCTTCTGGGCAACCACCCCGATCACTTTTGATTTTCGGGCATGATCCCTGATCAGCCGGATTGATTTGTCGCGTCCAACCGTGATGGGCACAACAACACCGGGAAACAGAATCATGTTGCGCAAAGGCAAAATAGGGAGGGTTTCGGGCAATTTTTCCTTATTCATCCTGGCCTCATCTTCAGCAGAAAGCAGGGGGATCAGCTCCGCATCATCATTCAGGAAATCTCCCAAAAAAATCTGTTCGTTGTCTTTTATAAAATCCATATTCAATGATGTATGTCATTTTGTCGCACCCGCCAAAGGCCAAACACCCTGGCAGCAGCACAACAATGCTTTAAAGTTATTGAACAATAACAATTTAAACACAGGAAAGGTTGATATCCATTTCAACCACGATTTGTGAAGTCAACAGCCATGCCATGAAGGAAAACCCTCCATTTTGTCAGGTGGGCACTATTTCCTGTATACAAAAGTCATCTGGTAAACACTTTTCAGGATGCTCTCCTCAACCGCATCAAACTCCAGATTTCGCCGTGTGAAGACACGCTGGGCGATCTCCACGGCTTTATCAAAATCGAAATTGATAAAACCAGCGGCACCGCCCCAGGAAAAGGATGGGATGAAAGCCCTGGGGAACCCGGAGCCAAACACATTGGCATTTACGCCAATCACGGTGCCCGTGTTCAGCATTGTATTGATGCCTGTTTTTGAGTGGTCACCCATGATAAGGCCGACAAACTGGAGCCCGGTATCTATGAACCTCTGTTCGTTATAATTCCAGACCTTGACGATGTCATAATTGTTTTTCAGGTTCGAGCTACTTGTGCCAGAACCCAGGTTGCACCATTCCGCAATGACACTGTTCCCCAGAAATCCATCATGCGCCTTGTTGGAAAACCCGAAAAAGACGACATTGTCCAGTTCACCCCCCACTTTGGCCCAGGGTCCGATCGTGGTGGCACCATAAATTTTTGTGCCCATTTTCACCGTAGCATTTTCACACAGAGCAAAACTGCCGCGGATTACTGCCCCCTCCATAATTTCGGCATTCTTACCGATATAGACCAAACTGTCGGTGGCGTTGATTACGGCGTGGCTTATCCTGGCACCCTCCTCCACAAAGACATTTTCGGGAGCGATCACATGAGTGCCTTTCCCAAATCCTGCAGATACTTTTCCTTTCGTAACAATGGGGAAGTCATGGGCAATTGCCTGCGAGTTGTAAGTGAATATGTCCCACGGGTAGTTCAGCTTGATCGGAGTGCCCGGGTATTCGGTCATCTCAAGGTCCTCCCTGTCAGCATCACCGGATTCCTTTGCATCACGGTAAACACACATCGCAATGATGTTATCGCCGGAAACAAGTGCCTGGTTTGGCTTCAGTTCACGGATCATTGCAACCATCTTGTTTTCCGGCTGAAAGGCAGCATTAATCAGGACATTCTCCTCTTCCTCGCTGATGCTATACTTTGGGAGGAGATAATTCTCAGTCAGGGTTGATGTTTTCACGCCGAGATGATATTCCCACTTTTCACGCATCGTCAGGATGCCAAAACGGATTTCTGCGATAGGTCTTACAAATGTAAGAGGAAGCATGTTTTTTCGGGTGATAAACTCATCAAACAGTATGTAATTCATAGGATGGAAAATTATAAGATTAAAGTCGCAATATACAAAATTCCACGAAACCATATTCAGATATCCGACAAAAGATTTGAGCAAAAAGTTAACAAAAAACCCGGCGTAAAACCGGGTTGTGCATCTTGCTATTTCTCCTTGGAGTCGTAATGCTTTTTATACCTGCTCTTAAACTTGTCAACCCTACCGGCGGTATCTACGAGTTTCATTTTGCCGGTATAGAACGGATGGGAGGTATGTGAAATCTCCAGCTTGATCAGCGGGTATTCAACACCGTCATCCATTACGATGGTTTCCTTCGTTGTGGCGGTTGACCTGGTGATAAAGGTATAGTCGTTCGACATGTCTTTGAAGACTACCAATCTGTAATCCTTAGGATGAATATCTTTCTTCATTGTTCAATAATTTGATTTTCTTACCATTAATCCCCCGAACTCCCGCTCAGGCATATCGGATTTTTTTAATCAGGCGGCAAAGTTACACTTTTTTTCAAAACATGATGCAGGGGAATGCATTTTTTGTTGAGGAGGTTGTATGGTGTAGTTGTTTCGCTGTTTAGTTGTTTAGGGAACATGTTGAATTGGTTTGCCGTATAAAAAAAACCTGATGGATTAAACGTTGGGGCAAAAAAAAGATCAAAGTCATATACGATTTCCGTAAAAATTGATTTCCTTTGTATTATACTATCGTCAAACAACACACTGTTAATAAATCATGGCACGATACCCACTGTTTCTGCTGATCCTGGTCTTTGCGGCCCTGAATGTTTCAGGCCAATCTTATCAGTTCGGTGTGAATTTCACCAATGGAGCAACCATCAGCACCTGTACGGGCACCTTCTACGATGCGGGAGGGTCATCCATGCCATATAACAACAATGAAAACTGGACAGTAACCTTCACCTCCTCAAGTGCCGTAAACACCCACATCAAGATCTATTTCAACAACTTTAATGTTCACATCACGGACACCCTGTTTATTTATGATGGTCCGAACACAACATCACCATTGATTTCCAGCGGACCCAACGGGCTCCCTTATTTCAACAATTTCAACACACTGACATTATTTCAGGTTGAAGCGAACATCACCAACACTTCCGGCGCAATAACGTTCAGGTTCAAGTCAAACGCCATCAATACCGATGCGGGCTGGAACGCTACGATCAGCTGCTCCACACCCTGTCAGATTGTGGTTGCAGATCTCGACACCGTTGTGATGTCACCCAAACCCAACGACAGCAACTATGTTGACGTATGTTTCGGCAGCCCGGTGATATTCAGCGGTAAAGGTATCTATCCGCAAAACGGATTCTCTTACAACCAGAATGACAACAGTTCCATGTTTATCTGGAACTTCGGGGATGGGAACATTGACACCGGGAAAACACTGAGCCACACCTACGCAACAGTTCGGGGTTATGATGTAATGCTTGTCGTAGTGGATTCAACCGGTTGCAAAAGCACCAATGCCATCAATCTCCGGGTCCGGATTGCTGATGATCCGATAGTCAGTGTCATACAACCGCCGTCCGTATGCACCGGAGACAGTATCCTGCTGAATGTGAGGCACACCGGAGCACCCTCGGTTAAGGTGAAGAAATACTACTATAAGCAATCGAGCAGTCAGCGCTTCGACAGCACCATGTTCATCCCCGACGGCCCCAACTGCCCCACTCAGTGCTACTTTACGGATGTGGTATTCAATAATTTCCTCCCATCACAAACGATCCAGAGTGCTGCTGACATCCTGGCGATCTGTGTGAATATGGAACACTCCTTCGTTGGCGACCTTGAGTTCACCATCATCTGCCCCAACAATCAGCAGGCTGTTTTAAAAACCTATATCAATTCCGGTGGGGCCTTCATGGGTGTACCGCTTGACGGTGCTCCATGGGACAATTCCGCTTTCCCCTGTGACCCGGCACTCAACCAGGTCGGTGTAGGCTGGAACTATTGCTGGTCCCAAAGCTATCCCACCATCGGAACCGTCAATGCCCATTCAAGCCAGTCGCAACTCGACTCCACCAACACGGTGAACCACACGGGGTATTACAATCCTGACCAGCCCTTTGCAAACCTCGCGGGCTGTCCGTTAAACGGCACATGGTCCATCCGGATTTGCGATTACTGGGCCATTGACAACGGGTACATCTTCTCCTGGGATCTGCATCTCAACCCTCTTCTCCTGCCCACGAACTGGTCCTACGAAGTGGGGGTGGACACGATCATCTGGAACGGACCCGGATATACACTTGTCAATGACTCAATGATCTATGCCAAACCAACCATTCCAGGTCCAAACCATTACGATGTTCAGATTGTCAATGATTTCGGGTGCATCTACGACACCACCCTAATTGTCAACGCCAAAGCCACACCAGTGGTTGACCTGGGAAAAGACTCCACCATTTGTGACGGTATGCTTTACACCTTTGATGCAGGAAACCCCGGTGCCGGCTACCTTTGGTCAAATGGTATCACGACACAGAGCATGCAGGTCAGCATCCCCGGAACTTATTCTGTTACGGTGACCAAAGATGGATGCAGCAGCTCCGACACCATGGTGCTCACAGTGGCACCACTTCCGGTAGTTGATCTGGGCCCTGACGAATGCTATACCACCGGCGTCACGCTTGATGCCGGAAACCCGGGATTGCTTTACCAATGGTCAACCGGTGATGCTACC
>JAWOGX010000315.1:0-5666 GCA_046496455.1 Bacteroidales bacterium
AGTAGCATAATCGCCCACTAAAAAGTTATCTTTCGTATAGTCTGTCAAATTGTTCAGCGTATTGGCGTTGAATGCGTCCTCATCCAAAGGGCTGTATTCGAATAACCTGTTATCGCGCATCTTTTCTTTCCCTTTGTAGCGAACACCAATTTTAACACTGTTTTTGTATTTGTTGTCCTGTAGTGGTATGATAAAATTCAGTTTGAAGGTCTTATCAATATCCTCTGTTAACTGAAACTCTTCGGTAAGCTCGCCAAAGGAATAGTCGGAGCTGAAATCAGCCGATGATGCAGGAGATACACCAGTGATTTTTGGAAAACTCTTGTTGGTAAAATCGGTGGAAAATGTCAAATCTTCTACTTCATATACCAAATATCGCTCGTTAGGCCGCTCTTCTGAGGCTTTGCTGTATGAAGCTGTCCAGTCGGCTTTGAACTTTTGAAACTGATGGTCCCCTCCAAAGGTGAAGCTCATCATCCGCTGGTCTTCAAGCCGGGCATTCTTAATGTCTTTATTACCACCTTTGGTCTCCTTTTCCATCACACCGATCCATGAATCGCCATCTTCATCGTACTCAATGTCTTTATAGATGGTTCTGTAACGGTTTTCCCAATCGTTTCTGTAGTTGTATATACCATTGAAGAATACGGTATGGTTAGAATTAACTTTGTAATCAAGACTCAGTGAATAGCTTTGTCTGATCCTTTGCAAATAGTATTGACGTATCTGGATTTCATTCGTAAAAGCTGAACTGTCTTTGTGGTCTTCGTCCATATAATCCCATTCTGCTTCAAAATTATCACTGCCCAACTGATGGTTGTAATAGGATGCACTGGCAATCACACCCAGCTTATTGTTCAGGAAACGGTCTCCCATTACAAAGGCGCCATTGTAGATCGGCTTTGACGCAAGAATATTGTATCCAGATCCGAGAGTGACACTGACCCGGCGGTCATACGGCGCTGAACGGGTTACCAGATTCACCGACCCGCCAATCGCATCTGCATCCATATCGGGGGTAACAGCCTTGTTTACTTCAATAGATTGAACCATGTCGGCGGGGACCAGGTCGAGTTGAACCGTGCGGTCCTCAGCTTCGGCCGACGGAATCCGTTCACCGTTCACCATCACTGAATTGTACTGCGGCGCAGTTCCCCTGATGTTCCCAAACCGTGCTTCCCCCTGATCATATTGTACATTGATGCCGGGTATCCTTTTTAAAGCATCACCGATATTGGCATCCGGAAACCTGCCCACCTGATCGGATGATATGATGTTGGTGATGTTTCCTTTGTTCATTTGTGTATTGAGAGCTTTTGACTGTCCCTGCAATTGACCGCTAACAATCACAGGTGATAACTCAATACCTGCTTTGAGATTGAAGTCAAGAACAACTGTCTTGCCAGCCTCCACTGTAACTTTCTTTGAATCAGGATTAAAGCCGATATACGACACCGTGACCTCGTGGGTACCCCCTGGAACGCCTGTGAGGGTATAATAGCCATAATTGTCAGTAACCGCTCCTTTGTTCATGGATTTGATCACAACTGTTGCTCCGGGCAATGCAAGGTTGTCGTTATCTAAAACCCTTCCTTTAAGAATGCCGGTTTGTTCCCCCTGAGCTATGATTGATAAAGCTGTAAGGAAAATGGTGAAGTAAATTTTTAGTTGTCTCATGTTTTTAAGTTTTTTATTACCGGCAAAATTCGTCCTGGTATGTTGCTCTAAATAAAACATGATGTTATGAAAACATGAAATCGTTGACAGTCTTCCTCAAGTTTAATCGCTGACTGTGTAAGTGCACTATGCATCTGACTCTGCTGCCGGGGATCCTTAAACTTGATAATGTTTTGAACCCCATGCCCCTCATCTACTTCCTCGCCACCCGAAGCCTCAGCAGTCGGATGATGCAATGCAAAAATCCCCCTGAAAAATGCACACTTCCTTTGCGTGATCATTATAATGCAGGAATTCATGATTCTGGTATGCGCCATGATGTTTATATTTTAACTTTGATCTGCTTAAAAAAACCATTCTCTTCTGATTTCAAAAATCCATTAATGCAAATTCCAATGAAGTATCACCTCTGCCTGGCCCTTGCCGCCCTGCTCCTGGTTTCGTGCGGATCGAAAAACCATGAAGAATCAGCCATGTTGGCCAGTACATCCTACAATGACTACGCACCTTTGGAGGAAACAGCATCAGACGACGAACCGCTGAATCTGGAAGGAGCCATCACCAGGAAGATCATCAAAAACGGCAGTATCGAACTGGAGGTGCGGGACCTTGGTGTTGAAAAAAGCAGGATGGACACACTGGTAAAAAGCATGAAGGGATACTATGCGGAGGAGCAACTAAGCAACACCCTCCAACAGACATCGTACTATCTGACCATCCGGCTGCCGGCCGACCGTTTCGAACAATTCATTGCACTGATCGAAAAGGGAGGTAATGAGGTTACCCATAAGTCCATAGAGGCCAAAGACATAACAGAGGAGTATATTGATCTGGAAACCAGGCTTGCCAATAAGAAGAACTACATGACCCGGTATCAGGAGCTGTTGCAGAGTGCTAAAAGCGTGAAAGATATCCTGGAAATCCAGGAGAATATCCGCTTGCTTGAGGAAGAGATTGAAAGCACTACCGGGAGGCTGAAATATCTTTCCCAGCAGGTGGATTACAGCACCCTCAATCTGACCATGCATCAGCCGAAAGAGTTCAGCTATTCGCCACAGCAGAGATCAGATGCGTCAGAACAGCTGAAGCATTCGCTATACGGCGGCTGGTATGAGTTTGTTGATTTTCTTTTCCTGCTGCTGTACAATTGGGTTTTGATCCTGTTTGTGCTGGCAGGAGTGACATCGTGGATCATCGTGAGAAGAAGAAGAAGGTTGAGGAAAAGCTGAGCAGAAAACCATTCGTCTTACAAATAAACCTCGGAGATCTATGCAAAACAAACAATGGTACGAAACCCTCTTTGAAAACTATGGGGAAAAGTATGAAAACGAATCCTTTGCACAGGGAACCATCGGGGAGTGCGACTTCATTGAACAGGAGCTTCATTTCAACAAAGAATTGAAAATCATTGATATCGGATGTGGCACAGGGCGTCATGCCATTGAGTTGTCGCGACGAGGTTATGCCATCACCGGGATCGATCTGTCTGAATCGTTGCTCGCAAAAGCCAGAGAGAAGGCGCAACAAGCAGGGTTGCAGATCCCCTTTCTGCGGCACGATGCCCGTGACCTCCCGTTCGAAAACCAGTTTGATGTGGCCATCATGATGTGTGAGGGAGCATTCCCTTTGATGGAAACCGATGAGATGAACTACGAGATCCTGAAAAATGTCTCCAAATCACTGAAAAACAAGGCGAAATTCATCTTCACGACTTTAAACGGATTGTTCCCGCTGTTTCATTCGATCAATGATTTCCATGCAACCACAGGGGAGGAAGGGAATGCAACCTATCACAGTTCGGGTTTTGATCTGATGACCTTCCGGGATTACAACATCACCCGTGCAGTGGATGATCACGGAGTGGAAAAGGAGCTTGAATGTAATGAAAGGTATTATGTCCCATCGGAAATCACCTGGCTGCTGAAATCTGTGGGATTCACCACGATCGGAATCTATGGGGCAAAACTCGGAGCTTTCTCCAGGAACGATAAGCTCACAACCGAAGACTTCGAGATGCTGGTGATTGCGGAGCGGTGAGTATTATATCCATTTGCATATAAAATAAGCGAAATTAAAATATTTATATGCTTTTGCGTATATTGTATAAATATTTCGTACATTTGCATGCAAATGCATATAAAATGAAGTTGCTTTCTGAATTTGTAAAAACCCGGCGAAAGCAATTGGGTTTAACCCAGGAGGAGTTTGCCGGAAAAGCAGGGGTTGCTCTTACTGTCATCCGGAAGATTGAACAAGGCAAAGAGAATCTCAGCCTATCAAAAGTTAATCATGTGTTACAGATGTTCGGCCATGTATTGGTGCCAGTAAATGAGAAAGAATGCGGCAGGGAATAGTGAAATACAATAATGAACCGGCCGGTGTGATCACGGAGGAGGAAAACGGAATGTATCTGTTTGTTTATGATGAACAGTATATTGAGAAGCACCCCGATCAATTCATCACCTTTAGTATGCCGGTATCACGGCAACCTTACAGAAGCAAAAGGCTATTCCCGTTTTTCGATGGGTTGATTCCTGAAGGTTGGTTGCTGAATATTGCAGCCGAGAGTTGGAAAATCAACAAGAATGACCGGATGGGGCTCTTGCTGGCTTGTTGCCGGAATGCCATCGGAGCCGTAAGTGTTCATGCTGCAAATGAGTCCGCTCATGAATAAATGTCTGCATTGCTATCACGAATTGTCTCCGCAGCACGAAGGCGATTATCACGCTCACTGCTGTCAGGCATTCTTTGGCACCCCCAATCCACCGGTACTGAACTATCGGTTCTCGGAAATAGAACAGCTGGCAAAAGAGGTGGCTGAGTTGTCGATTTCGGTGCCCGGGGTACAACCCAAACTATCTCTGGGATGGCTTAAAACAAAACTGGAAAACGGACATCAGGGCCGGTTGACCATTGTGGATGCCCTACAGGGGAACTACATTCTGAAGCCTCAGAACACCCTGTATCCACAGATGCCGGAGAACGAACATCTCTCCATGAAACTGGCGGCGCTGTTTGACATTGATGTCGTGCCTGCCAGTCTGATACGGATGGCATCCGGCGAATTGTGCTACATCACCAAACGGATCGATCGTTGCCCGGATGGTACAAAAAAGCACATGATTGATTTCCTGCAGATCCTTGAGCTGGAAGACAAGTACAAGGGGACGATGGAAATACTCGGCAAAGCCATTGGGGATTTGACGGTGAATACCTTGTTGGATAAACTGAGATTCTTCGAGTTGGCAGTATTCAACTACATCATCGGCAACAACGACATGCACCTGAGAAACTTCTCTATGTTGCAATCGGACATTGGATGGATTCTGTCGCCGGCATATGACCTGTTGAATGTGAAAATCATTCTGCCACAAGACCACGAAGACTCGGCCTTGTTGCTGGGTGGTAAAAAAAAGAACTTTAACAAAGGGTATTTCGACCGTCTGGCAAGTGTGCTTACGCTGAACCGCAAGCAAGTACAAGTAGTTTACCAACGCCTTTATAAACGGCTTCCCGATGCCACAGAAATGATTGACCGTTCTTTTCTGTCAGACGACTATAAACTGACCTATAAAGAGATCATCACCCAACGGGCAATGTTGTTTGAGGGATGACTTTTATGGGGGGGAAGGAGAGAAAATGAAGCAGGTAAATCTGAGCTCCCAATAAAAAATTAAGCGAAAAAAGATCTTCTGCCTGCAGAAAACCCCGAAAAAAGGGGTTTATTGCAGGTCATTTGTAAAGAAGGAATTATGCACAATACCTTCACAGGGATTACCAACAAAGGGAACCGATAGAAATCAGAATCTATCCCAATTCTATAGTAATCCTGAACCACGGCGGCCCTGACCGCTCTATCCGATTGGAAGCATTCAGCCAGGGCCAGGGGCGCAGCAGACGTTACCGCAATCGTAGGTTGGGTGAGTTCCTCAAAGAGCTGGAGTTGACCGAAAGGAGGGCTACAGGTATTCCGTTAGTGTTACAATCAT
>JAWOGX010000316.1:0-11460 GCA_046496455.1 Bacteroidales bacterium
GCCGAACCCCTGTATCTTTAACAAAATCAGTAAGCTCTGAAGCATCGGTTTCAAGAATAAGGATGTCTCCCTTTTGAAGCCTCTCTTCAGACCTCGGGATGTGTATCCGGATGTTGTTTCTTACGATGCCAAGCACCTGGAAATCCGCTTCAGTCATGGTATTGAGTTCCTCAATTGAGGCGCCGTTTGCCTTTGAGTTTTCGGGAACCTCCGCCTCGGTGATATAGTCGTCCAGGTTGAAAGTTGCCTCTGCAGTTCCGGCTGAGGTCCGTTTTGGAAGAAGCCGCCATCCCAGCAGCGAGATAAAAATCAAGCCCGCAAAGGTAAGTACTGCACCGACCGGTGTGAAGTCAAACATGCCGAAAGGTTCACCAAATTCATCGCTTCTGAACGTGGCAATAATGATGTTGGGAGGTGTGCCAATCAGGGTGGTCATGCCACCGAGCAGTGAAGCAAAAGCAATGGGCATCAGGAGCAACGATGGCGGATTGCCGTTTTTGCGTGCAAGGTGAATGGCTATGGGCATCATAATGGCCAGTGCACCCACGTTGTTCATGAATGCTGAGGCAATGGCAACAAGCACGCAGAGTGTAAAAATCTGCAGGGTAATGTTTTTCCCCAGTTTCATCACCCTCTTCCCGATGACTTCGATCAGTCCGGACCTTTCCAGGGCTTTTCCGATAATCAGGACGGCTGCAACCGTGATCACGGCCGGATGAGCGAACCCGGTAAATGCATTGGCAGGTTCGATAATGCCTGCAACAACAAGGATGAATAACCCGATCATGGCCACGAAATCGTGCCTGATGCGTCCCCAGGCGAAAAGGAACAGCAGCAGCAGCAGGGTAATGAATACGATGGTGGCCGGCATATTTTGCAATAAAGTGCTAAGATACTATCCTAATGCTTTTCAAACCTGGAAGAAATGAAAAAAAAATAACAGGCCTTATTCAGACCTGTTATTTTTGAAGGCCGGTTTGAGAAACCCCTTCACCGGGCTAAAAGAAATTCAGAAACTACTTCACATAGATTTTCTGTGAGTGGTTCCCTTTTTCAGTGGTAACCGTAAGCATGTAAATACCTGCTTCCAGGCCATTGAGGGGGATGTCCATGTTAAGGCCGGTGATCTCCGTGGTTTTCACAGTCTGGCCAAGCATGTTGATCAGGTTCACCTGACCGTTTGCAGCCTGGTCGAAAGTAACCTTCAGCATATCACCAGAGGTGAAAGCTTTGGTTTTCAGTGCGGTTGCTTCGTCGAGGCCAATGGTGGTCTGTCCAGCAAGAAGACCCTGTTCTGCTACGGAATTGAAGGCGTAATCCTTAAATGTCACCGTGATGCTTGCATTGGTGGCAGCAACATCAAACCTTGCCCATCCGTAGTGGAGGTTTGCACCCACGAAGAAACGGAGGCCGATGTATTTGTCCGTAGCATTGAGCCAGTTGCCATAAGAACCGCCAGCAGTGTAAACCCATGCCATGGTCATATAACCACCGTTCAGGGTGCCGTTCCAGGTTGGAACGCCATCATTGATGGGATCATTGAGGTTCATGGCAAATGGATAGAAGAAATTCCCGGAAACTGAACCGAGCATTTCATTGCCCACTGCGGGGGCTATCCTGAGGGCATAGCGCGTTGGGCCTGCACCGATCAGGAAGGAGAAATCGTTGATGCCATCGCTGTTGAGATCGAGATCGAGCTGGTGGTCAGCGGTCCAGGTTTCGTCAGGATTGACATCCGTGTAAATAATCTGTGCATTGGCACTGCTGCCGATTGCCACAACGCCTGCTGCCAGTGCAGAATAGGCGGCTAATTTTTTGGTAGTTTTTCTGTTCATAGATGATGGTTTGTGATTAATACTGGTTATCGGTTATCCTTAAATAATATCACATCAAAAAAAGTAAAATTTCACCGAATAAGCAAGTGATTCAGGCTTTATTTCTGTATAAAGATGGGTCTATTGCTGCAATCATCTCATCTTCAAATAGATGCATGTTGAGAAATTCTGTGATTTTTTTCACTCCGGCTTCAGGATTACGGATCGCTTCGGCATAATCAACTGTAATCAGTTCAACGTTGGGGTCTTTCGATGCCCATTCCATTACCCAGGCGATCTCCTTCTCATAGACCTGGGCTATGGCAACAGGGAAGATGTCGGTTTTCCTGCCGATCATTTTTTGCTGGGAGAAGATGACCTCTTTCATGTCGCGCTGCATGAAGATGACTTTGTATTTCAGGTCGGCCGGCAGGAACCTGAGCAACTGGGCTATCACTTTAACGGCTTTCCCTTTGGCGTCGGCAACCCAGGTGTTGTCTTTGGCGAGGGACTTTGTCTTTTCGAATTCGAGGTATCCTTTCGGATTGTTGTCATCAGGCTGCCTGATGTTGTCGGTGAAGAGTTCAACCCCACCCGCATCCAGCATTTGCATCATCATGGAGGTGCCGGACCTGGGCAACCCGGAAACAATGATTACTTCCTTTTCCATGGCTTTATCAAGGATTTCTTCATGTATGCGTGCTTTGTCCGGTTCCTGGAGATGGTCCTTGTATAGCCGGACAAGCCAGCCGCGTGCCCTGTTGTTGCCTGGAGCCATTGTAAGGCAAACTTCAAAAGCCTGCGCTGATTCACGGTAATGCTCCAGGTGGAATAAAGCTTCACCAAGGTGGTAATGGGCAGGAGGATAAAAGTAGGTTATCCCGATCGCATCCAGGGCACAATCAGCAGCATCTTCATAATGTTTCAGTCTGAGGAGGCATATTGCTTTACCGTGGTGGGCTATGGCATAATTGGGGTCAATGGCAAGCGCCTTGTCGAAGGCCTCAACGCCATTGGCGTATTGCTCGGTGCGGATGTAAACCTTTCCGATTTCAGCATGCAGAACGGGTAACCGGGGATTGGTTTTTTCTGCCTTTTTCAGCAGTACCATGGCCTCTTCAGGTTTATCCTCATGAAAACATATGATCCCGTCAAGAAGATCCAGCATCGGAAATTCGCCCCGTTCATCATCTTTCCTGATCATGTCCATCACCTCCCTGGCCCTCTCAATCTGATGCATTTCGATGCAATACCGGATCAGGTCAAGATTATACCTCATCTCATGGGCATCAGCAAGCAGCAACCCGTCAAGAATTGCGGCTGCACCTGCGAAATCACGTTTGCTGGCAAGAACCCGGGAGAGGTTGTATTTTGCCTCGTTGGTGGTTTTCTCCATGGCCTTTTGCGCATCTTCACCGGGGGTGTCAATATATCCCAGTTCAATCAGCTGCTCCAGGGCTTCAGCTGATGCAAAGGTGTCTTCTATGGCGTGAGGAGGGTGCATTCCGCATTCTCCTTCTATGTTTTCCCAACTGTCAATGAATGAGATTTCGGGTTCCTCTTCAAAGATATTCAGCAGAGGTTTGCCATCCATGTCCCTGCCGATGGGCAAACCGTAAAGGGTGAGTATGGTGGGTGTGATATCGAGGAGGGTAGCGCCAAAAACCCTTTCGTCCTTCCTGATGCCGGGGCCGGCGATGCAGAATATGCCCAGTGGATTATGCTCCATGGCAGGAGCGGCAGGCAGGTTCGGTAACCAGGGGAGGCGAAGATGATCTGAATGGAAACCATGGTCTGAAACCAGCATTACGGTAGTTTCAGGGCCGGCCAGCTTCAGGATGCGTTCCAGCATCATATCGTGAAAAATATACGCGCTTTCAATCACATGTCTGTATATGTCATATTCCTCCTGTCTGACATGCTCCTGTTTCGGGGGGTGGTATTTCATGAAACCGTGGCAGAAATGGTCAATGGCATCAAAATAGATCGCCATGAAATCCCATTCGGTGTTTTCAGCCAGTTCAGTGGCTACTGCCTGCACAGCTGATGCTTCTGCAAGGTTTTTGGCAATGGCAGCCAGCTTCTGATCTTTATCCTGGTCTATCTTCGCGGCATCGGGCACAAACGGCAGGAGGTGGGCATAGGTGAGCTCCTCCGGATAAACCTGCAGGTCGATCAGGTTTTTGATCATCTGCGGGGGATGAACTGAACCCTTGGGAAGCCCGGTCCCTTCTTCCGGTTTCTTTTTGGCTTTGAAGAAGAAATTCGACACATAAACACCATTGATCGGCTCAGCAGGGTGACTGGGCCACCATGATACCACATTGGAACGCATCCCTTCATGCTGGAGCATGTTCCAGATCGCTTTCACTTTTCGTGAAGTGACATTCACCGGACGGACACCCATCGCTTTGGTATCTGGCTCTGCAAAACCGAGAATCCCGTGCTTGTCGGCACGTTTCCCTGTGGCTATCGAGGTCCAGAGCATCGGAGATAGGGGCGGGTCGAGAGTCGCAATGTTGCCGATGACGCCATGGTTCACCAGTCTTGCCAATGCAGGCATCTTCCCGGCATCCAGCAATGGATTGATTACTTTCCAGTCGGCTGCGTCCCAGCCGATCAACAACAACTTTCTTTTTGTTTTTGTCATGATTCTCCCCCGCTTTTTCCGGTTTCTTCTGCTGCTTTCGCTTTGCTCCCGGATGCTGCTTTTGCTTTGGCGGCATCCCTCACCTTTCTCCATTCACGCAGGCCCCTGGCACCCAGTGCCAGCAATCCGAGCGCTCCCTCAACCGGAATTTCTGCCGGGCCCGGGATCAATTTCTGTTCTTCTTTATTCATTCTGATTTTCTCTATTTTGCGGTAGGCTACCAGTATCCGCCCCAATTTTTTCCTGCCACCAAAACCCTAAAACACGAAAACTTTGGTACCTGTTACAACCTTGCTCTCTGTTATGTTTTCTTTCGTGTTTTCGTGTTTTGTGGCTGTTTTTAAAGCATGAAGGGTAGTATCTGCTTGCCCCGGATTTCTTTCTATGGGGCAAAAGTAACGATTATGATCCGAATTTCCCTATCTTTGAGATGCCGCATTTTTATGGTTTACCGATGAAGATTGCCATTATTTCCGATATTCACGAAGACTATGCAAGCCTGATGAAGGCAGCCCGGCTCATCAGCCAGGAAGGGTGTGAAGAGGTGATCTGCCTTGGCGATATTGTGGGTTTCAGCGTCCCTTACTATGATTATTTCGATACCCGCGACGCCACAGCCTGCATCGGATGGGTACAGGCAAACTGCCGTCATGTGATCGCCGGCAACCATGACCTGTTTGCAGTCAGAAGAATCCCCAAAACCAATGTAAGGGATTTTGTTTATCCTGATGATTGGTACAAACTCCCGTTCCACCAGCGTAGTCTGATTGCCGGGAACCGTATTTGGCTGTATGAGGATAATGAACTCTCTGCTCTGCTTGACGACGCTTCCACCGAATACCTTTCGGGTCTTCCGGAGCAGATTGAGCTGGATGTGGATGGGGTGCGCTGTATGCTGACCCATTTCGTCCATCCCGATGTTACCGGTTCTGCGAGGGAATTCCTCGTAGGATACAACGATCTTTTTCCGCACCTTCGTTATATGAAGGAACATGGCTGTACCCTTGGTTTTTCAGGTCATATCCATGCCCATGGACTGATCCGGAACAGGAACCAGATGCTCGAGGTATCAAATTTCAGCAAAAATGTGAGACTCAACGGATTCGACTGGATTGGTCTGCCTGCCATCTCAGCAGCACGAAACAGCAGTGGCTTCCTGATATGGGATACCACTAACCGGTCGGTGAAGGCTATCCCCCTGAAACGTAAATTTATCATCCCCTGATCAGCAATAACAATGGTTATGAACCCGGTCACCCGCAGTAAAAAAGGATTTTACATCAATATTGTGCTCCCCTCGGCACTTGCCGTGTTGCTCTTTACAGGAACACTGTTCCTGATTGTCATCCCCTCCTTCGAGAACGCCATGATGGATCGCAAGAGAGAGATGATCATGGAGCTGACCAATGCTGTGACCAGTATCCTGGAGAAATACCACAAGGATGAGGCAGACAGCCTGATCAGCAGGGAGGTGGCCCAGCAGACTGCCGTTTCCAGGATCAGGTACATCCGTTATGGAGATGAAAACAAAGACTATTTCTGGATTACCGATATGCGGCCGGTCATGGTGATGCATCCCTGGAGGCCCGAACTGATCGGTCAGGATTTATCAGATTACAAGGATCCCCACGGGAAGAAACTGTTCGTGGAATCGGTGAATCTCGCGAAGGATGCGGGCCAGGGATACATCGACTATATGTGGCAGTGGAAAGACGATTCAACCCATATCGTGTCAAAACTGTCGTATATCAAAGCATTCAGGCCATGGGGATGGGTTGTCGGTACCGGAATCTATATTGAAGATGTGAGGAGTGAAATTGCATCACTGACGAGGAAGTTCATTGTCATCAGTATTGTGATCTCACTCATTACCGCACTGATCCTGTTCTGGGTTGGCAGGCAGTCTTTCAGGATTGAGAACCGGCGGATCAGGGCAGAGGAAGGGCTCCATGAGTCACGTGAAAAGTACCGATCCCTGGTGGAAGCGTCAACGGAAGGGCTTCTCATGGTTGTTGACGGTAAGATAACCTTTGCCAATGCAATCATCCAGCGTATGACCGGGCTTTCGGATGAAGCACTTATGCAGCGAAGTCCGTCTGATCTGCTCGAATTGCCGGGACAGCTTACAGAGCAGCTTGAAAACCCCGGTCAGGACCTGGTTGCTGCTGCCTTTGAAACTACCCTGACGAATGGAAACGGGGATAAGATGAATGTCTTGCTGAACGTTTCCCCGGTGGTGTTTAATGGTAACGATGCGATCATCTTCTCCATCAAGGAACTCTCTATCGATCAGCCGTTGAGGGATGAATTGCTGAGCAACAAGGAGATGTTCAACACCCTGATGGACAAGCTGGGGATCGGTGTGTTCCGCACAACGGTGGATCTCAGGGGGAAATTCCTGGAAGCCAATGCCGCTGCGCTGAATATTCTGGGTTATAAAAATCTTGATGAGCTTTCTGATACCTATATCCTTGAGATGTTTGAAGATGTCGAGGATAAGCTCGGATTCAGGAACGAGCTGTTTGGGCAGGGCTTTATGAAGAACCAGGTAGTGAAACTCAGACGAAAAAACGGCCAGATGGCCGTAGTGAATATTTCGCTTGTGGTGGTGGAAGACGAGCGGGCTCCCCGTTTTTGCGATGGAATGATCGAAGACATTTCTCACCGGAAACCGGCCGGGTTGCTCCCCGATATGGTGGCCCGGGAGTACGCCGGTTTTACAGGCCTTTTCTTCCAGCCGGTAACCGCGCTGATGCGACCTCCGTTGCATGTGCCGCACAGGATGGATGCCGGTGCAGTGGCCGCTGCCATGGTAAAGTCGGGAAGCGGGGCAGCCCTCGTTCAGACTGATGAGGGGGAAGTGCTCGGCATCATTACACGTAGCGACCTGCTTCAAAGGGTACTTGCCGGCAGGGACCAGGAAAAGGCGAATGCCTATATGATCATGACATCCCCGATAATCACCATCCGTGATACTGATACTGTCCTCGAAGCATTGACAAGGTTGCGACAGCATAAGCCGCTCGAACACCTTGCGGTGGTTAATGCCGGTGGCGACTTTACAGGAATGGTTGATGCCACTGTGATGGGTACCCTTATGGGTGCATTCCCTGCACTCTCTTCGCTCGAAGTGGACAAAGCTTCAACAGTTGCTGAACTGGCGCGGTATCATGAACAGTTTGTGGCATCCATTCTCCCTCTCACCGGACTGGTTAACAATCCCTCTGTACTGTTCAGCAGCCTTGCCCGACTTTCTGATGCCATCACGCTAAGGATCATTGAAATGACCATTGAAGAGTTGGGCCCGCCACCCGTGCCTTGCTGCTTTTTCTCCCTTGGCAGTGACGCAAGACAGGAACAATCCCTCAGCACCGACCAGGATAATGCACTCATTTTTGCCGACCCTGACGATGAAAGTAAAGAGCGAGTCTTTCACTATTTCCAGCGCTTCAGTACCAGGGTTTGCACTGCCCTGAATGACGCCGGTTACCAGTTCTGCAAGGGAAATGTAATGGCCATGAACCCCGAATGGTGTCAACCTGTTTCAGTCTGGAACGGTTATTTTTATAAATGGATCAACCAGGCCAGTGCCAGGGACCTTCTTGATATCAATATCTTTTTTGATATCAGGGCTATTTATGGTGACGACGCAATGGTCGCTGCACTGCAAAAACACATTTTTACCCTAACTGTTGCAAATCCGGCCTATCTCTACCATCTCACACAAAACACCTTAATGCTCAAACCGCAGGTGGGTTTCTGGGGAAACATCCTCCCCGATACAGGCGGTGCCCCACCCGATACGGTCAACATCAAAGAGTCAATCATGCCGATAGTGAATTTTGCAAGGATTTATGCCCTGAGGCATCAGGTCAGTGCCCCGGGGACCCTTGCAAGGCTGGAGGCCCTGCTGCGTGACCACACATTGCGCGAATCGTCCCATGAAAACATTGTTCAGGCCTTTGAATACCTGAATCTGCTCAGGATCAAACATCAGGCGTATCTCCTGAGGAATAATCTTAAACCTGATAATCTGATCAGCACGAAGACTTTCAGTGAACTCGACAAAACGATCATCAAGAAAGTGATCTCCAACATCAATACAATGCTGACCAAGCTGAGCTATGATTTCAAAGGAAGTATGTAGGCGGATCACCCCAGTTCACTAATCTTCTCCAGCAAACCCCTGTCAAGGATCTGCACATCTTTTCCATTCAGATCGATAATCCCTTCTTTGCGGAATTCAGTCAGCAGCCGAACAGTATTCTCTTCCGAAATGGCCGAGAGCTCCCCAAGTTCTTTCCGGGTTAGGTTGAGCCTGAACCGGTCTGAGTTGCCGAGCCTGGCCAGGTATAGAAGACTGTCGGCCACGCGTCCCCGTATATTCTTTTGGTTCAGGGTGATGATCTTGCTCATGATCGATGCCACTGATCTGCCAAATGCTTTGTTCAGCCTGATCAGGAAATCGTGGTTCCCGATGTATAACTGTTTCAGAAAATCGAGATCAACCATGCAGATCCTGGTATCCTCCAGCGCAGTGACGGAATAGGAGTATTTTGCAGTTTCAAAAAAGGAGAGGAGTCCGATGTAGCTTTGCGGTGTGAGGATGTATAGGATGATGTTCCTGTTGTTCAACCCTTCAATATACAATTTTGCGGATCCGCTTACCAGGTAAATGGCATTGGTTACTTCACTTCCCTGCTTGCTTATGATCTCATGTTTCCGGAAATGGGCATGGACCGGCTTTACATCCGATGGACATCTGCCTGCCTCCTGCATCGCCCGGTAAATATCACACTGAATGGAGCAATGCCTGCAATCGATATTCTTGTCGAATTTCATCAGGTTCAGGTTTTTATGCCTGCAAACATATAAATATTTTAGATAAGTTGACAGAAATCAATGATATATTTCAACTAAACCGTGATTTTGCAACACGGATTTTATGATACTTTTGGCGTCTGTCTGCCATCTTCGAAAAATATCAATAAAAAACAAGGAGGAAAAATGCTACACGGATCTGCAGCGGAACTCGGCAAGGACAATGCCGCCAAGCGGAAGGCGAAGCTCGGGGTCAAGCTCTTCTTTATTTATGCTTTCATCTATGCCGGATTTGTTTTCATCGGGGTTGCCCGTCCGGAGTGGATGGGGGTGAGAGTGGTTTATGGTCTGAACCTGGCCATTGTTTATGGATTTTCGTTGATCATCATCGCTGTGGTGATGGGGTTTTTATACCACCTGGCATGTTCCAGGCTCGAGAATGAACTTAACAAAGAGGAGGGAACGCTATGATCTATGATGTGTCTTTGGCTGCGATTCTCATTTTCGTCTCGTTTGTTGCCATTGTGCTGGGTCTTTCATTTTACTTTGCCCGCAAAACCAAATCTGCGTCCAGCTATTATGCTGCAGGAGGAACGATTCACTGGGGTGTCAATGGGATTGCCTTTGCCGGTGATTACCTTTCGGCAGCTTCTTTCCTGGGTATATGCGGTATGATCGCCTTTTCAGGGTATGATGGTTTTCTCTATTCCATCGGATATCTTGCAGGATGGGTCGTTGCCCTGTTTGTTGTGGCAGAACCCTTGAAACGAATGGGCAAGTTTACCTTTACGGATGCCCTGGACTTCAAGTTCAATTCACGTGGCATCAAGCTGACGGCGGCAATCAGCACGCTGATCGTATCGGTTTTTTATCTGATTCCGCAAATGGTTGGTGCAGGTGACCTTGTGGTTCCACTTCTGGGATTTCCACACTGGGTCGGCGTGGTGATCGTGGGCTCTATCGTGATCTTCATTGTTGCTACAGCCGGGATGACTTCCACTACCTATGTGCAGTTCATCAAGGGGGGTCTTCTGATCATTTTCTCTGTGGCACTTACTGTTTTTATCATGAGAAAAGGATTGGAAAAAGAGCCTTATGATAATTACCATACCTATGTTTCATTTGCTGCGGTGATGGATGATGCGGGAAATGTTACCGGTGTTGAAGACAATGAAGCCGTTGAAATTGCAGGCGTCATCGAATCAGGGGACAAGCGTTTCGTGAAGTTGATGCTGGATGGTTATGCCAACTGGTTCAATGTGGTTGAACGGGATGGCAGGGTAATGCTTGAAGAAATGCTTTCAATCACGAGCACCGCCGGCGGGGACAAGCTGTACAACGGAGCCCCGAAAATGGAGGCCAGGTTCTACCAGGTGGGGCATCTCCACAAAGTGGTGATGGATGGTGAAGAGGTTGAGCGAACCGGTCCTACCGGAGCATTCAGCTTCCTGAAGCGGATTGAGGAGAGTGAAGTGGTTCGCTATTCCAAAGTGACTTTCACCGATGGTGATGACAATGTAACTGCCTGGCATCCGAACATTACAGCGGGTACTGACGTGATGAAACCGGGATTGCTTTACAAACTTTCCGGGGCGAGCTTCTGGGAGCAGATAAACTTCATCTCCCTGATGCTTGCGCTCTTCCTCGGCACCTCAGCGCTTCCACATATCCTGATCCGTTACTACACAGTGGCCAGTCAGCGTGATGCGCGGAAATCCACGATTGTTGCCATTGCTGCCATCGGGTTCTTCTATATCCTCACCCTTTATATGGGGTTGGGATCCATGATCAATGGGGTGCTCGATATGGAGAGCAGCAATATGTCCGGGCCACTGCTTGCGAAATCGTTCGGAATCGGCCTCTTCTCGATTATCTCTGCGATCGCCTTCGCTACCATCCTGGGAACCGTTTCAGGGCTCATTGTGGCTTCATCCGGTGCCATAGCCCATGACCTGATGGACAATTACCTCGATCTGAAGATGTCCGACAAAGTCAAGGTGAGAGCAGGGAAAATCGCTGCTTTCGGGGTGGGCATTTTTGCAATACTCTTAGGAATTCTCTTCAAAGGAATGAATGTTTCATTCCTTGTCGGGCTGGCGTTTGCGGTGGCGGCGTCTGCAAACCTCCCCGCAATCATCATGGTGCTGTTCTGGAAAAAGACTACCTCGAGAGGTG
>JAWOGX010000334.1:0-6118 GCA_046496455.1 Bacteroidales bacterium
TGGAGTACCAGCTGGAAGACAAGGTTAAAATTATCATCATGTGGGATGACGGGATATTCGGCCCTGGGCAGTGTGATCGCGTTCCCGGTGCCATAAACCCAGGTACCTGACACTGTAATATTGTCATTGATCCTGTATACCCCAACTACCGATACATCATTCCTTCTGTCATACTTCGCGTAAAATTTCTCACCATTATTCACCTCATCGAACTGCAGTTGGGTCCATGATAACGTATACCCGATCCACCCTGAAAATGCCCCGAACTTTCGCTGGATGAGCAGTTCTGCCCCGTATGACCAACCCTGCCCCTGGGTTACATTGTCCTCCCAGTTGAAATTCATCTCCTCGTCAGGCTCGGCAATCATCAGGAAGGATGCCCCCTCCTTGTAGCCCAGCACATCGGTCGAATGCTTGTAATACCCCTCAAGGGAGATGTTCAGCCCCAGCGACATAATGTCTTTGGCAAGCCCGGCAGCCACCTGCTGAGATTTCTGGGGTGCTATGTTCTCTGTTGACGGAACCCAGAGATCGGTCGGAAGTGTCAAACCTGTACTGGAGACAAGATGCACATATTGGGTCATCCTTGCGTAAGAGACTTTGGCTGAAAGATCGTCCCGCAGCATGTAGGATGCCATCAGCCTGGGCTCCGGATGAAAATAGTGCTTGTCACCGGTGTTGAAATGACTCACCCTGATTCCTGCATTCGCTTTCAAACGATCGCCTATCCGTACATCATCCTCTATATAAACACCAGATTCATAGGAATATAAATTGTTGACTTTAAACTTAAACTCATTGATATAGAAATCTTTCAATACAACGGCGCTTGGCCTGAAGGTGTGGTATGTCACAATGAATCCGCCCCGGATCACATGAGCCGGGTTTGGCCTGTATTCCCAGTCGGATTTGATGCTGATGTCTTCAACATCTGACTTGTAGCCCAGATCAAACAGGAGTTTCTTCTGTTCATATTCAGTAAAATAGATATTCAGCATGTAGGTGCTGTAGATAACGGAAGTATTGGTGAAGAGTTTTGGGGTGAAGATATGGTTCCACCTGGCTGTTGAAGTAGCATTCTGCCAGAAAAGACCAGCTTCGAATTCATCCCAGACAGATGACTCTCCGACATGGAATTTGTCGCGCCCGAAGTAACCACTGAGATAGACCCTGTCGCGCGGACTGATTTCGTAATTCAGTTTTGCATTCAGGTCGTAAAAGTAGTAGCCAGCCTTCACATCATCGGGGAAGAATGGTTTGGCCAGCATATCAATATAAGTCCTTCTTCCTGATATAATGAAAGAGGCTTTGTCTTTGACGATCGGGCCCTCAAGCATCAACCGGCTTGATACGAGGCCAATACCTGCTTCCCCCTTCAGCTCCTTTCTGTTGCCATCTTTCATATTCATCTCAACGACTGATGAGAGCCTGCCACCAAATCTTGCAGGGAATCCACCTTTGGTGAGCTCCACACTTTTCAGGGCATCCCCGTTGAAAAGGCTGAAAAAACCGAATAGATGGAAGGCATTGTACACCAGCGCATCATCCAGTATGATCAGGTTCTGGTCCGGTCCGCCACCCCGCACATACAGCCCACTGCTCCCTTCACTACCCGATTGCACACCAGGCATCAGCTGAAGCACCTTGAAGACATCCTTCTCGCCCAGCAAAGCCGGGATATCCCGGATCTGCCTGATCGGAACTGAGACCATGCTCATCCTGTTCTGGGTGCTGATCGGTGTATTCCCTTCCGCTTCAACCACGAAGGTCTCCAGCCGAATGGGCATCAACTGAATGTCAATCAATGTGTCTTTCGACAGAAAAAACCGGTGGTTGACCGGAGCAAACCCGATGAAAGAAAACACAAGGTCTATGGTATCGCTTATGGGGCTGATGCTGTAATATCCGTAATTGTTTGTGGTTGTTCCTGTTGAAGTTCCGCGTAAATAGATGTTTACGCCTGGGATGGTCTCCTTGCTGCTCCCTTCAACCACATGTCCACTGATCGTATAGCGCTGAACCTGCGAAAACACCGGATTTGCCACGAAAAGAAAAAAGGTGATAATCAGCAATCTGAACACCCGGAGCCTGATCATATACGTTGATATTTAGAAAATGTCGAGAAGACACTGATGATTTAACAATAATTAAGGTTGCATCTGAAATCATTTTCTTTCAACTGCGTTAAACGAATTTGATTTGAAGCCATCAAAGATCATAGAAAAACATATCCATAATGAAATTATTTCATCAATATAAAAAAAGATTTGGAATCATGATTAATAGTCGTATTTTTATAGAGGTTTTCGATAGGGGTGAAATAGGATTAACAAGCAAGTTCTGGCAAACATTTGCAAACGAGATATTAAAAACAAGTCTAACAAAAAGTGCAGTTATGGTAAGAACTTTTACACTCATTTTGATCCTCTTCAGTTTTTTTTGCTCCATTGCACAGCCTTCCCGACCGGAAGCCATTCAGGTTTCAGGGCAGAACATGCAGTTAGTGATGCCTTATCTTAAGGAGTGCAGGAATGCAACCAACGATGAAGAGCGATACCTGTGCACCCTCGATGAAATGATGAAGGTGCTCCAAAGTAAATACGAATGCCCCTGGCGTGACCTGGAAGGGGAGTACGCACGCATCATTCTGAGGTTTATTGTCACTGCCGAAGGAAAGCTTGAGCGTTTCCTTACCCTTTACAGTGACAATTCCGCAAACCGTGCTGCTGAACCTGCCAATAACGCCTTAATCCGGGCTGTTTACTCCACCACTGGCCAATGGGTGCCGGTGAAGGAGGGAGGGAAAGCGATGCCCCGTGAGTTTGTCCTCCCGGTGGAATGCAACTGCTCCACTCCCGAAAAGCCTGAATTCAGGCTCATGGACACCGTGCCTGCCTATTTTGCCGATGGTCATTATCAACTTGAAAGCTTCATCGAGAAGCACATTGTTTTCCCCGAGGGGTTCCTGAGCAAATCAGGAAGACATACCACTGCTGTGCTCCAGGCGACGGTCTCGAAAGATGGAAAGCTCGATACCACAACGATCAGGGTGCTGAACCTCAATCAGATAGATTACAGGCTTTCCGAAAATGCCATTACGATCCTGATGCAACTGGCCAAAAGGCCCTGGAACGCTGCCACTACAGCTACCGGGGAGCCCATAGACTATGTGCTACAGTTTAAAGTTACCTATGTGGATGACAAGAACCCGAAGAGAGGCTCCATCCCGACCGAATGGGATATTACCGTGGGCAACAATCATTACTTTAATGATGGTGCCCTGGAATTCAATGCAAAGAACTATCATGGAGCCATTGAACTCTTCAAAAGGGCTGTTTTCCTTGATCCGGATGACACGGAATCATGGCTGATGCTTGGAGAGGCTTATGTCAGCGCAGGAAATAACAGCCAGGCGAGGATTGCCCTGCAAAGAGCCATTGATCTTGGCAGCGCTGAAGCGGAAAAATGGATGGTCGAAGCCCAGAAACCGGATGAAGTGGAAGTACAAATTCCGGTTAAAGAGGTCAGAAAGCGTCCTACACGAACTGAGAAAGTCAAACCAGTCATCTATCAGGGAAAACCAGGACAATAATCTTATTTACCTTAATTAAAAATTTATGAGAATGAAATCTTTACGCACGATAATCGCAGCTTTATTATTGCTGCCGTTTTCAGGGATCGCACAAACGGTGCTTTTTACAGAGAATTTTGACTCCCATGCCCTCGGAGATTACATCACAGTGGTTAATCCGCAATGGCGCACCTGGAGCAATTCACCCGGAGGCGCTGATGATGTAAAAATCTCCGATGAAGAAGCATTTTCCACGCCCCATGCACTGAAGTTCTATGCCGCTGCCCCCGATGGAGCCGGTGATCTTGTGCTGAAACTCGATGATAAGACGGTGGGGGAATATGATGTGGAATTCAAAATGTTCATCGGAGATTCGTCCGTTTACGGAGGCTATTTCAACATGCTCCATACACTCCCCGCTGCTGCGGAATGGGCTTTCTCCCTCGTTTTCGATATGAACAATGACCTGGTGTTCTCCTGGAATAATGTCCCCACAACTATTGGAACATATACCAAAGGTGTCTGGAACGACATCAAGGTGAAAGTGAATCTTGACACAGATTCCGCTCATCTCTGGATAAACAATATCATGCTTGTTTCCTGGCAGTGGAGTATTCAGGAGAGTGGCGGGGCAGGTGCCAAGCAACTGGCAGGCGTCAATTTCTATACCTATGCCGGTGGTGCTGCAGGCAGCAATGTGCTTTATTATATTGATGATGTGAAATTTACCCAAACCCTCGGCATTGGCATTGCACAACCCCTGCCCATCGAATGGGTTAAGGGTTCTCCCAACCCAACCATGGATATCATCCGTTTCGACAATATCGTGGACGGAAAGCTTGAACTGCACAATGCGAATGGTTCTTACGCCGGTGCATTTGCCATCGATGCAGGAAGGGCTGATATAGGAAATCTTCCGGCCGGAGTTTACCTGGCAAGGATTATCACCGGGGAGAATGTGCATCGCACGAAAATCGTAAAACTGTAACCGGTTAGTAATTATACCTGTTTTTCCACCAGTTGCGGAGGCGGAGGGTTACCTTTGCCTCCGCTTCGTTTTGTCCGGGTTTGTAAAACTTTTTGCCACTGATGCGCTCGGGAAGAAATTCCTGTTCGGCAAAATTCCCTTCAAAATCATGTGAATACTGATACGCTTTGCTGTAATCCAGTTTCTTCATCAGCGTTGTTGGCGCATTTCTCAGCGGTAGCGGAACAGGCAGGTCACCGGTGCGCCGAATCTCCTCCTGGGCATTGTTGATGGCCATATATGCTGAATTGCTCTTGGGTGAGGTGGCCAGGTAGATCGTGGTCTCTGCGAGGATAATCCGGCTTTCTGGCCAACCAATTTTGTGGATGGCATCAAAGCAGGTATTGGCCAGCAACAGGGCATTGGGGTTTGCCAGGCCAATGTCTTCAGCGGCAAGGATCAGGAGCCTGCGTGCAATGAACTTTGGGTCTTCGCCACCCTCCACCATCCGTCCGAGCCAATAAACCGAACCGTTGGGATCACTGCCGCGCACCGATTTGATAAAGGCAGAAATCACATCGTAATGCATCTCTCCCTGCTTGTCATAAATGGCCAGGTTCTCCTGTACGATCTTCATCACCTTTTCATTCGTAATCAACACAGGCTTATCGGATGGCAATGACTCCACAACCAGTTGCATCGCATTATACAGTTTTCGTGCATCCCCACCTGAAAAGCGCAATAAGGCTTCGTTTTCCTGTACATCAACCACAATGCCTCCGGTTTTGTAGTGCTCTGTTGCTTTTTTGATCAGGCTTTCAAGCTGGGCAACGGTCAGCGGTTTGAGAACGTAGACCTGGCAGCGTGACAGCAATGGTGATATGACCTCAAAGGAGGGATTTTCCGTAGTTGCTCCGATCAGGGTCAATATTCCACGTTCAACTGCACCGAGCAGGGAATCCTGCTGCGATTTGCTGAACCGGTGAATTTCGTCGATAAAAAGGATGGCTTTTCCTTGCAGTGATTTCGCTTCATCAATGACAGCCCTTACCTCTTTGACACCGGAAGATATAGCACTGAGGGTAAAAAACTGCATATCCAGCTGATGGGCGATAAGATATGCCAGCGTTGTTTTTCCGACACCCGGAGGCCCCCAGAATATCATTGATGGAATCTTACCCTGCCGGATCGATTCATAGAGTACGGCACCCGGTGCGGTCAGATGCTCCTGACCGGCGTATGACTCCATGCCGGACGGCCTTAAAATCTCAGCTAAAGGAGTGTTGAATGTTGTTTGCATGGTTGCTTTTCTCTTCCGGATTTCCTTTCCGTATTGGGCAAAACTACTATAAAATGATCATTTGGGGTGATTTTAATTTGGCATTGAAAAGGTTTTGATGTATCTTGGCAGTTCATTTCAGCATCGGTTGCAAGGAAGGCGTTTTGGGAAAATCCCAAACATTTGGGGGAATGAGTTGTTAAACAGAATCACTGCATAAAAACCTATTTGCCAATGGAAGGAAAACACTACCGGATCTTCAGGGAGAGGATCGCCAGGTATGAGGAGCAACACGGCGAAG
>JAWOGX010000339.1:0-2979 GCA_046496455.1 Bacteroidales bacterium
TTCTAATCGCACCATCATGGAATTGAAACCATTTTCTTGCCGGAGTCTAAAGCCATCCGGCAAGAAATTTCTAATCAAACCCTCAGGCAAGTAAAACTTGCAGGCAGGCCACGCATAACTTTTAACTCTTAACTTTTAACTCTTAACTATTCATTCTCCTTGCATTTTTGTCATGAGCATAAAAGTTATTACCTTTGCAGGCTATTTTTGAAGGCGTAAATGGCATCTGCATGTTGAAGGATTACAAGATACAGTTCAGTGGGTTAGCAGAGGGGGAACACGAGTTCTCCTTTGTGCTGGAGAAGCCTTTCTTCGATCAGTTTGAAGACGAGGTGATCCGGGGTGGCCGCGTGGAAGTATCATTGGTGATGGAGAAGCAGACACGGATGCTGATCTTTGCTTTCGGGATAAAAGGGATTGTTGATGTACTTTGTGATCGATGTGCTGACCCCCTGAGCCTGGCCATCGAGGGTTCTGAGCAGCTTATCGCCAGAATGAGCGAAACCGATGAATCGGATGATGATGACATCGTTTTCATTCATGAAGATGACTTCGAATTTGACCTGACACAGCACCTCTTTGACTATGTGCACCTGCTCCTTCCGATGCGGATGACACACGACGACAGTACAGACGGCAGAAGCTGCGATCCGGAGATGCTCAGACTGCTGAAGCAATACAGTGGTGCGGCATCTGACCCCAGATGGTCAGAACTGGCTGGGTTATCGGGACTTAAAGATAGCGGGGTTGATTCAGACAACCAATAATCAGACATATCAATAGTAACAGGATTAAATAAACATTTCAAATGGCACATCCAAAAAGAAAAACCTCCAAAACCAGAAGAGATAAGAGGCGTACACATTACAAGGCTGTAGCTCCGACTGTTGTGGCATGCAGCAATTGCGGTTCACCGGTCATTTACCACAGGGTTTGTTCCAACTGTGGTTATTACAAGGGGAAGCCGGCCATCGAGAAAGAGACTGCCGCATAGTCTTTCACCTACACTTCCAGTCATGAAGATCGCTCTTGACGCGATGGGAGGGGATCATGCCCCGGAGCAACCTGTACTCGGAGCCGTGGAATCACTCAGATTTCTCAGTGCTGATGACCAGATTGTGCTGGTTGGCCGGGAAGCAGAGTTGCGAAAGCACCTTTCCGCTTTCCGTGAGGTTGATGAGCGAATTATGTTCGTTGACGCTCCGGAGGTGATTGGTATGGATGAAGCTCCTACCGTTGCATTCTCAAGAAAGAGGAGGGCGAGCATCCCTGTGGGGTATCAGCTGCTAAAACAGGGAGAAGCCGATGCTTTTGTCGGGGCAGGCAATACCGGAGCCATGCTGGTTGGGGCTGTGTACAGCCTGAACACCATCCAGGGCATCATACGCCCTTGCATTCCCGTGATGATACCCCGATCTTCCTGTGGCAACACCCTGATCCTCGATGTGGGCACCAACCCCGATGCAAGGCCCGATGTGCTCTACCAGTATGGCCTGATCGGATCAATCTATGCCAGGTTTATGATGGGCATCGAAAACCCCAGGGTGGCGTTGCTCAACATCGGGGAAGAAGAGGAGAAGGGGAGCCTGCTGGCCCAGGCAGCCTACAGAGCCATGAAAGGCACCAGTGATTTCAATTTCATCGGCAATATTGAATCGCGCGACCTCTTCCGGGATGTCACCGATGTGGTCGTCACCGATGGCTTCACGGGCAATGTGGTCGTAAAGCAGATTGAAGGGTTTTATGACCTGCTGAAGGATCATGGTGTTACCGATTCGTTTTTCGATCGATACAACTACGAAAACCACGGCGGCACCCCAATCCTGGGCGTAAACGGCATTTCCATGATAGCCCACGGCATCTCCAGCAGCAGTGCTATCAGTACAATGATCCAGGAAGCAAAAAAGATTTTCAATACAGGCCTCGTGAGAGAACTTCAGAGGTCTCTCAAACGTTTTACTGAATAATCAATATCAAACAAGCAGTTATGACAAAAATCAGGGCAGCAATCACCGGTATCGGGGCGCACCTCCCGGAGTATATCCTTACCAATGATGAGCTCAGCCGAATGGTTGACACCTCGGATGAATGGATCATGACAAGGATCGGCATCCGTGAACGACGCATTCTCAAAGGCCCTTACGGCCCATCCGAACTTGGAGCTGAAGCCATCAGGGAATTGTTCCGGAAAACCAATACCCATCCTGATGAAATCGAGCTGGTGGTATGTGCTACCGTAACCCCTGACCATCAGTTTCCTGCCACTGCCAACATCATCAGCGATAAAACCGGCATCACCAAAGCATTCTCCTTTGACATCAATGCCGGATGCTCCGGATTTCTTTTTGCCCTGGCCACAGCCAGTCAGTTTATCGAAACAGGCAAAGTAAAGAAAGCGATTGTGGTGGGCGCAGAAAAGATGTCGTCCATTGTGGATTACCAGGATCGGGCTACCTGCCCTATTTTTGGCGATGGTGCCGGCGCAGTCCTTTTGGAAGCCACTACCGAAGAGTTTGGAGTCATAGATTCCATGATGCGCGTTGATGGGTCAGGGAGGGTTCACCTTCACCAGAAAGCCGGCGGCTCGGTAAAACCTGCCAGCCACGAAACGGTAGATGCCCGCGAACATTTCATTTATCAGGAAGGACAGCCTGTGTTTAAGGCAGCAGTTTCCAATATGGCCGATTATGCTGTGGATATCATGAAAAAACACAACATGACCTCTGACGATATTGCCTGGCTGGTGCCACACCAGGCCAACATGCGCATCATCGAGGCCACAGCACGCAGAATGGGCCTGGACCCCAAAAAAGTGATGATCAACATTGAAAAGTTCGGCAACACCACAGCTGCAACACTACCCCTCTGCCTGTATGATTATGAGTCAAAGCTGAAGAAAGGTGACAATATCATCCTCGCTACCTTTGGCGCCGGATTCACATGGGGGTCAATATATCTCAAATGGGCCTACGACGGAGC
>JAWOGX010000354.1:0-7989 GCA_046496455.1 Bacteroidales bacterium
TCTTGTTTGTTTAGTTGTTGATCTGTTTAGTTGTCGTTTTGTTTCATCGTTTACTCATTGGCTTAATCTCAACAACTAAACGAATAAACACCTCAACTTCTTCAGAATTCCCTCTGCGAACACACCATCCGGCACTCCTCCTTCACTCTTTCGCAGTGACAATCCCCGAATGTTTTTTCAATCACTTTTGCCTGTCGGATTTTATGAAACTGCGATGACCCGGTGGCAGGGCTGCCGCTGTCGGGGCGTGCTACCATGCGCAAAGGTACATCTTTGAAATTGCGTGAGATATAGGTCCAGGCTCCCATATTGCCGGGCTCCTCCTGAGTCCAGAGCCAGGCATCCGCCTTTGTGTATCTGGCAACGATCTCCACCATTTGCTCTACAGGCAACGGATAGAGCTGCTCAAGCCTTACAAGGGCAATATCCTCACGTTGCCGCTCTTTCCGGGCCAGTGCCAGATCGTACCAAATCTTCCCGGAACAGAAAACCACTTTGTGTACTTTTTCCGGATCGGCCTGGTGATCATCGATCACTTCCATAAATCCCCCTGCCGTAAACTCCTCAGGTGATGAAACACATTCAGGGTGCCTCAGCAGGCTTTTGGGCGTGAAAATGATCAATGGTTTCCGGAAGTCGCGGTGAAGTTGCCTACGCAGTAAATGAAACAGGTTGGCTGGAGTAGTACAGTTGGCCACCTGCATGTTGTAATCGGCGCACAATGCAAGGGTGCGCTCAATCCTGGCGCTGGAGTGCTCTGGCCCCTGCCCCTCATAACCGTGTGGCAGCAGCACAACAAGCCCGTTCATCACATTCCACTTCTCCTCGGCACTGCTGATGAACTGATCAAAGATGATCTGGGCACCGTTGTTGAAATCACCGAACTGTGCCTCCCACAATGTCAGGGTGTTGGGAGATGCCAGTGCATAACCGTATTCGAAACCGAGGACACCATATTCCGAAAGCAGAGAATTATAGATTGAAAACTGCCCCTGGTTTTCAGCAATATGTTCAAGTGGAACATACTCTTCCTCTGAATCTTCAACACGCAACACCGCATGACGATGTGAAAAGGTGCCCCTTTCCACATCCTGACCGGTCATACGCACATTATAACCCTCTGCAAGTAAAGTCCCGTATGCCAGCAATTCAGCCATGCCCCAGTCTATCTTTCCTGTCTCTGTCACCATTTTCAGCCTCTCTTCCTGCAGCCGGAGTATCTTCCTGAACAACGGCTTATCGGTCGGTACAGATGCGATACGCCCGGCAACATGTTCCAGGCTTTCCTTGCTCACTGATGTCTCCGGTGAATTTACAAAATCCTCTGGTAAAGCCCTGCGGATCCCCTCCCAGGTAGAGCTCAGAAACGACTGAATGGTCGCTTTGCTGATCTCTTTTGAACTGTCCAGCTCATCTTCCATCCTTTCCAGGAGCAGGTTCTCATCCTTTAACACTTCCTCCGCGGTGACGGCACCTTCCTGGATAAGCTTCTCCTTGTAAATGGCATAAGGATCGGGATGGGATTCAATGATCCGATAAAGTACAGGCTGTGTGAAACGCGGCTCATCGCTTTCATTGTGGCCATACTTGCGGTAACAGAGGATATCCACAAAAACATCCCTTTTAAACCGCTCCCGGAACTCCATCGCCATACGCATGGTGTACACCACAGCTTCCACATCATCACCATTCACATGGAAAACGGGCGACTGAATCACTTTGGCCACATCGGTGCAATAAACGCTGGTCCTGGCATCAAGGTAATTGGTGGTGAACCCGATCTGATTATTGATCACAAGGTGCACCGTGCCTCCTGTGTGGTAGGCAGGCAACCCGCTCATCTGCAGCACCTCATAGACAATCCCCTGTCCGGCAATAGAGGCGTCACCATGAATCAGAATCGGTGCAATTTTGCTGTAATCACCCGGATATTTCCTGTCGGTACGTGCCCTGCTGATCCCTTCCACCACAGGATTGACAGCCTCAAGGTGTGATGGGTTCGGAGCGATGGTAATTCTGACATCTTTGCCACCTTTCGTCCTGCAATAGGTGGTAAATCCCAGGTGGTACTTCACATCGCCAAGCAGGTCCCTGTCATCATACTCATGACCGCTGAATTCACTCAGTATCCGGTTCAACGGCTTCTTCAGAATGTTGGCAAGCACATTGAGCCTCCCCCGGTGGGCCATCCCGATCACAAACTCCGAGGTACCCATTCCGGCACCCAGTTCGATCACCGCATCAAGTGCCGGAATCAGGGACTCAGCCCCCTCCAGGGAAAAACGCTTCTGCCCCGGGAATTTTTTATGGATAAACTTTTCAAGGTAAACTGCTTCACGCAACTTTGTGATGATCACCTTTTTGATGGCTGGGGTATACTGTGGCCGGTTCCGTGATCCCTCCATCCGCTTCTTCAACCAGGTATCGATCTCCAGGTTCCGGATAAACATAAACTCAGCACCGATGCCCTGACAATAGGTCTCTTCCAGGTGGGCAATGATTTCGCGCAGTTTCGCCCTCCCAATGCCCAGTTCTTCCCCGGCGTCAAACATCTGATCAAGGTGCATTTCAGATAACCCGAAATTTTCAATGGCCAGGGTCGGACTGTATTTCCGCCTCGTCCTGACAGGATTGGTCCTGGTGAACAGGTGCCCCCGTTTACGGTATTCGTCAATAAGGGTGATTACCCTGAACTCATCGCTTGTTTCAACACGCCCGGACCTCTTGCCAAATTGCCGGTAACCCAGGTCGAATCCACGGAAAAACGCCCGGAGATCACTGTCAACACTGTCCGGATCCGTCTGATATTCATGATACAAGGCCTCCAATGCCTCGTCATTCATGCTGCTAATGTTCTCCATCATACCCCTTTGTGCCAATTTGAGGTGAAAATACTAAGATTTGCAATGGTATGCAACATCAAAACTAAACAACCAAAGGAAAACAAGGTTCTCGATAAAGGAAAAAAAGAGTGTTTCATAAAATTGCACTACCTTAGCGCGCCAAAAACAGTGAACGGAATGTAGAATCTGCTAAAATTCAGGAGGAGCGCCTATGATTGAAACCATTCAGATAGGAAGCGTTAAATGGTACCATATCCTTTACCCTTCTGAAGAGAATCTGACCTTCCTGAGTGAAAATTTCAACTTTCACCCACTCGACATCGAAGACTGCCGCAGCCGCGTCCAAAGGCCAAAAATTGACGTCTACGACGATTACCATTTCCTGATCCTTCATTTCCCCTATTCGGATAAGGTTAATAAGTTTGTTAAAACCAAAGAGGTCAAAATCTTCTGGGGAAAAGACTATATCATCACCATCGGGAAATCGCACTGGGTTGTCAAGAACCTTTTTAACGACGTCAAGGAAAACCCGGATACTGCCCTGGGCAATATGCCCAATTCAAGTGATACTTTGCTCTATGCCATCCTTGAAGCACTGATGAAGGAGACCATGTCGCTTCTCTCACGTATCGATGACGAGCTCGACCTGATCAACAAGGATATTTTCAATATCAAAGCTGAAAAAACTATTGAGAGGATCTCCGTCACAAGGAAAAACCTGATCCTGATCAACACCATCTTCAGGCCTCAGTTAAGGGTATTTCAGAAATTTGAATCGGGTGCCATTGAGGGGTTTGCCGAGGATATGGAAGATTACTGGGGCAATATTCTTGACTACTACCAGAAAATGTGGGATATGATCGAAGACTATGAAGAGTTGATTGAAGGTTTCTCCAAAACCTTTGATTCGTTGCAGGCCAACCGCACCAACCAGATTATGAAAATCCTCACCTTCATCTCCACCATCATGCTCCCGTTGAGTGTGATCACCGGTATGTACGGGATGAATGTGGCCCTCCCCCTGGGGAAAAACCCGATTGCATTCTATTTGATACTTGCATTGATGGTAGGGATAATGGGTGGTATGATGCTCTATTTTAAAAGGAAAAAATGGATGTAATTGAAGTTTTGCATCCTGGAACAGATCCTAATCACTGAGACTTCTCCTGGATCCTCACCGATTCATTATGAATATGGTAAAACACCCTCAGGATCTCGTCTGTAAACGGGTTTCCTTCAAGATAATCACTCAGCAGGTTGATCTTTCGCTGCCACTCCCCCTCCTGAAACGCGTCCATTTTTTGCTCCTTTTTCAATTGCCCCATATCATGGGTAAGCTTGAAACGGTCTAGCAACAGCAGCAATATCTGCAGGTCAAGTGCCTGAAGTTCATTTCTTAGCGTCTCCAGGTCTGGATATTCGTGGTTCATGGATCATGGGTTCTGGTTGATGTAACGAAATTACGATAAATCACTTTATGTCTCGCCATCACCACTCACCGGCAAACAATCTTTTCCCGAAACCTGTAACCTTGTTCTGAAACAATATCAATCAGGTACACTCCTCCTGCAAGGTTTTGAAGATCGAGGGTGTGCTGTAATTTTCCACCTTCCGGAAAGAGCAGATCACCGGTGATAAGTCTGCCTTCCATATCCATCACCCGGAAGGTAAGTTTTCCTGCAAGGTTTTCTCCTGAAATCAACCAGGTTCGCCGCTCCAGTTGCATCACCTGCATCTGAGTGGGTGGATTCACTTCTTCCAAACCGGTGACCACATCTACGGCAATACCTGTAGAAATAAAACCACAAGGATGATCCACTACTGCATTGACTTGCTGCGGACCGGCGGAAGGCCAGGTGTACACAATCTGGTTCGTATTCTGGACGTATAGCTGCTGGTTGATCAGCCATCGGATATTGCTGTTGATGGTGGGGCAACTGTGCTGAAGCGTGTAGGTCACCGGCATTCCAGCCGGCACCTGACCGGGGTGCGATGAAAGGATTGTGACTTTGCAGGAATCGAAGAAATTGATTTTCACCGAATCGAGGATGGGGATGCACATGGCGTTGTCTGAGACCTCCACGAAGATGGTCTGGTGCCAGGGAAGCACCGGTTGGGAGGGCAGAATGCTGTTTTGCGAAAGGATGCCGGAGGAGTCGTACCAGGTGACGGCATAGGGGATAGCGCCTCCGGCCAGATTGGCGACAAATGATGCATTGGGCGATGAGCTACAGACGATCCGTGAGGATGGATTGAGCTGATAGGTAAATGGTACAGGAGGATTGTCGTGGATCCAGAAAGTGGCTGTGTCGTTGTAAAGGGTGTTGTGTATCACCACTGAGAAAAACTCGGGGCCCTCGGTCAGTGTGTCACTGATTACCGTCACGGGAACCGTTACGCTTGACATGCCGGGCAGAAAGATCACGCTGTCGGGGACATGCACAAAGTCTGTCCCGTTCATGGCTGTGCCGTACATGGCGTCGAAATACACCACCAGTGTGTCTTTCACAGGGTAAGTGAGGGAGACGCTGAGACTGCCTTTGCCACAGGGCTCATAGAGCGGTGTTATGGTACCAATTCCTGTCACCCTTCTGGTGTAATCCGTTCCGTTGGTATTTCTGAATAGAACTCCGTTGAATTCCAACAAATAGACCGTGTCAGCATTGAGGCAAAAAATATCAATGATGAATTCACCAAAACAATTGCTATTGTAATGCCAGTCCCAGGAATTTCCTCCATCACCGGTCCCTAACAGCATACCACAGCTAATGCCGGGTGCGCTACTGTAGTTATGCACTCCGATATACCCAGTCTCCTTATCGGGGAAAGAGGCAGCATCTATCATCATGGATGGGGAGAAGGACTGAAAGCTAGACACCCAAACGGCTCCTTTGTCTGTTGTTTTTATGATTTGTATTGAATCCTGGGTCGTCTTCACCCCATACCAGATTGAATCCGTTGGAAAATAGATCCTGTAACCAGGCCACACCGTTTGAGAAGACCATGTAAACCCACCATCGTAGGTGATGCGGAGGGTATCGGCCGTTTGGACATATCCGGTATCCGGGTGTGGAAAGTGAAAAGTGAATCCAATGGGCGATAAACCTGAGAGCATCGTCAGCCAGGTGACACCCCTGTTGTTGGATCGCAGCAGGGAATTGCCAGCCTTGCCCATGACAATCGTATCATTCAGAAATATGAGTTTATCAAAGTTCTGTGGTAGTACAACCGAATCCCAGATGGTGCCGGAATTGACAGATAAAAACAACTTATTGCCTTTTTGGAAAGCAATCGTAGTGGAATCTATCATGTTAAGGGAAGTGTTAAAGGGTGTGCCCGGAGCATAAAAAACCGTATCGAAAGAGATCCCTCCGTTGTGGGTCACCAGCAGCATTTGTGCGGTAAGCGCTGCACCCCTGTCTATATCATGGAATTTTATCTCAAGGGCAGGATGCGGCAAAAAATTCACCATTTGCCACTGGGCATTTAACTGACCCGATATCAAATTCAGTAACAATCCTGTGATCAACCAAAATATTTGCTTCATGGGGCAGACTCTCTTTAAGGTTCTCTAAACTTTGCTGATCACCATTAGCTTAAAACCAATGGAAAACAATGCTGCAATATACTGTGTTTCTTCCAGAAAAGACCTAATAAAAGCCGGAAAACGGGATTTTCCATCCAATCAGGAGCATCAGCCTTCTAAACATTCTAAACATCCTAAACAACTAAACAGGCGGATAATGCAACTCTTTTAATGGCCACAAAAACACTAAATCTCTAAAAACGTACTTTTCAGGATTAGGCTGAAGATCATCAATTTTGTGCTTTGGTGTTTTAGTGGCTGGAATTAGTTTTTCTCCCGACTTGGCCACAAAAACACTAAATCACTAAGTTTTTTCGGGACCAACCCTTAAAAAAAGCCGCAAGGCGATATGTTCCATCCGATAAGGAGTCTAAACATCTAAACCTTCTAAACCTCCTCAACCTTCTAAACCATCTAAACCTTCTAAACATCTCAACCTTCTAAACCATCTAAACATCTAAACCTCCTAAACCTTCTAAACCTTCTAAACATCTAAACATTCTAAACATCTAAACATTTAAACAACTAAACATATTTACTTATTTTTACATCAAATAAAAAGAGGTGAAATGGAAAAAACATCGGCCATGGTGGAAGGCATTCCATTGGCTTACAACGACCGTGGAAGCGGCAAACCGCTGGTGCTGCTGCACGGGTTCATGGAATCATCAGAGATCTGGGACGAATATGCAACTGAACTTTCAGAAACCTCAAGGGTGATCACCCCTGATCTTCCGGGTCATGGCAGCTCGGGAATGATGGGTACGGTACATAGGATGGATGAGATGGCAATGCTGATATACAGGCTGCTGCAACACCTCAACGCATTACCATGCACCCTGGTGGGGCACAGCATGGGCGGTTATGTGGCACTGGAGCTTGCAGCCCATCATCCCGAAGCCATTGAAGCCCTGTGCCTGTTCCACTCCAATGCCCATGAAGACTCGCCGGAAGCCATTATAAACAGGAACCGCACCATCAGTCTCGTTCATCAGAACAGGAAAGGGTTCATTTCGCAATTTATCCCGGAACTCTTTGCCCCGGACAACAGGCTGAAATTTGCCAATGAGATACGCCTGCTACAGGATCGCGCTGCCGGTATGACCTCCGAAAGCATCATCGCTTCCCTCGAAGGGATGAAAATCAGAAGAAACCATTACGATACCCTCAGGAACCTGCAGATCCCCGTACTGCAGATCATCGGAATGAAAGATTCAAGGGCAGACCTTGGAAAAATGCAGGAGCAGGCGCTGCTGCCGGCCATCAGCATGGCACTATACCTGCGCGAATGCGGCCATATGGGTTACCTGGAGGCGCGGGAAGAGTGTTTCAGGGTGGTGGAAAGTTTAAAGGCAAAAGGCTAAAGGCAAAAGTTTAAAGGCAAAAGGCTAGGGTTCCTCCCCCTGGGGAAACAACGACAACTGCTCCGGTGTGGATTTGATCGGTAGGAGAACTCCGTTTTCATCCACTGGGATACCCCCCTTCCCGATCAGTTTTACATTGGCAGAATCCTCATCCGGGTTGGGGTTTCGTACCAGAATTCTTCTTCCCCTGCGCAGT
>JAWOGX010000362.1:0-4315 GCA_046496455.1 Bacteroidales bacterium
CTGAAGAAGCCGCTGCTGAAGAGCAGACTGAAGAAGTTGCTCCGGTTGAAGAAGTTGAAGAAGTTGTTGAAACCGAAGAAGTTGTTGAAGAAGTTACTGAATAAGCTTCATTCACTGCTTAGGAAGCCTGCAGGGAAAACTCCCTGCAGGTTTTTTTTATGGGGTTGTGTTTGAAGTATGCCCGGCTACCGTGACATCAATCCTGCCCGGAATTACATACCAGCAACTTATCGTGGACTCCGAATCTTCGGGGTCCGGACATTGCATCTTTCTCGTTTTTATTTTCGCGCCATCCACAACCAGGGTTTTCTGCCCATCGAGCCAGTATTCCGCAACAACGCTATAGGTCTCATCTGCTTTGAATTGAATGCTGACTTCCTGGTTTCGGGCAGTATCTCCGTGTATCTTCATTCCTTCTTCAAAATCCCCCAGGTAAACGGCATAGGGAACATCAATATGTTTGTTGTTGACCGAAAACTGAATGATAAGATTGCCTGAATCAGGGGGTTCGGCGAGACAAGGGTCGCAGGCGTTGTTCCTTATTTCACTGTTTTCGCATGACATGATGAACAGTATCAACAGCACCACGATGAAGGCCGCCGGTTTGCCAGTAGGTCTGGCAGTCAGGTTATGTATGAAACATCTCATCACATTACTTGATTTTGGTTATTCAGGGAGAAACTGAAAGAGGATGCGTCTGGATTTGCAAGTGCATTGGGCAACTTTTTGGGTGTGTACTGATATTTTCTTTTGAGGATGGTAAATCCGGTTTCAAGTTCCCACCGAAGCTGGGGAATGGGCTTGTCGTGAAAATCAGCATAATGATAACTGAATGAAAGGTGCCAGGGTTGCCTGGTCAGCATGATTCCGGCATAGGCTCCCGGAACGAAACCACTCCAGGGACGCTGACTGCTCCCTTTGAAGCTACCCCAGGAATAGCCGGGTTCAAAGCCTAAAACCATATCAACCCTTATTATGCTTGCATCAAAACGGAAAATCCTTTTCCTGATATCGACAAACACCAGATAGCGGGTTCCATTCATTTGGTAATCAACACTATCCTGACCAGGGTAATCGAAGAAAACCCTTCTGCTCCCGGTGCGGTGAGAAAATCCGAAAGCAAGATGTGATCCGTATCTTGCTTCGGATGCATGAAGGGCATACTTCATCATCAGGTCATGGGAATTGAATGACAACCCTGTATGCATTCCATAGCCTGTCAGCAGGGGGAGCTTCTGTTTGCGCATTCCAAGGCCGATCAGGGTCTTCTCAGATGCTTTCTGCCCTCTGGCCACTGCCAATCGCATCACATCACGCTTGTTGTAATTATCTGTCAAGGGATATAGCATTTGAATCATTTCAGTGGATGAGCCGGCAACAGCAAACCCGAGCGGGTGCCATCCGGTCATGGATGTCAGGTTGGGGGAAGCATCTTTACCAAGCAGTGTATTGGCCATGAAGGTATCATTTTGCCATGCTGCGGTCATCAGAGGGGTATGACCGTTGCGGTCAGTCAGGTCGGGGTTTGCACCTGCCTCCAGGAGGAGCGTGGCTGATGTATGATCGCCATAGAGGAGTGCCACCTGGAGTGCAGTGGTATTTCTCTCAATGGTGATGTCAGGATTAGCGCCATAATGGAGCAGCATATCGGTCATCAGCGGGTTATCCAGTTGTATCGATTTGATCAGGGGGGCAATCTTCCCGAAGTCATACCAGTCTGTTTTAGCACCATACAGGATAAGCAGTTCTGCAATTTCAGGCTGATTCTGGATGATGGCCAGGATAAGCGGGGAATGAGCGCGGTAATCCACGCCATTGGGATTGGCGCCATAACTGAGAAGAATTTCTGCAATGCGGTAGTGTCCTTGTTGCACCGCGTAACTCAGTGCGGTCACTTCATCATCTACATAACAATCAACATCAACTTCAGAAGTGTTGAGAAAGAACAGCAGCGCTGTGGTGTCCCCATCGTAGGCGGCAATCCGGAAATTATTGCATAGTTCCAGATCCGTTGACTGAGATGAGAGGTGTGAAAAACTCAACAGAAGTGCGAACACCGGCAGGAGAGACCGTAACAATAAGCGATTAAGCATTTTCATCCGGAAAAGGTTGATGATAAAAATCTTACAACACCTGACAAAGGTAGGAAGTCGCCTTATAAGAAACAAATTCAGATGCAGATTCGGGTTGATGGTAAAAACAGGCTATTTTTACAGTTGGAACAGATGAGGGATGCAGATGGATGAACTTCACGACATATTATACCGTTACTGGGGCCACAAGGCTTTTCGCCCTCTGCAGGAGGAGATCATCCGGAGTGTCATTGACGGGAAGGATACGCTGGCATTGCTGCCAACAGGCGGTGGTAAATCGGTTTGTTTCCAGGTTCCGGCACTTATCCGCGGAGGCTTGTGTATCGTAGTGAGCCCCCTGATTGCACTGATGAAGGACCAGGTCGCCAACCTGGTGGGTAAAGGGATCAGTGCCAAAGCCCTTTACACCGGGATGCACGCCAGAGAGATTGACCAGGTGCTGGAAGAGGCTGCTGAAGGGGAACTCAGCTTTCTTTACCTTTCACCGGAGCGATTGCAGACAGAGATATTCCAGGCAAGGTTGGAAAGGATGCCTCTGGGCACGATAGCGGTTGATGAAGCCCACTGCATCAGTCAGTGGGGGTACGATTTCCGTCCTCCCTACCTTCAGATTGCCACTATCCGGGAAGTACACCCCGAAGTGCCGGTCATTGCACTGACTGCAACCGCAACCCCTGCTGTGGTGGAGGATATTATGGATAAGCTTGCGTTCAGGGAAAAGCTGGTCTTCAGCAAGAGCTTTGCCCGTGACAACCTCGTGTATCTCTCTATCGAAGAGGAGAACAAATACAACAGGATCATCAGGATTTGCAATAAGGTGAAGGGTTCCGGGATTATTTACGCAAGAAACCGGAAGCTCACCGAAGAGTTGGCAGATTACCTCAACAAGAACCGGATCAGGGCATCCTTTTACCATGCGGGACTCACTCCTGAACTGCGCGATAAGCGACAACAGGAATGGATTTCAGATAAAGTGCAGGTGATGGTCTCGACCAATGCCTTCGGGATGGGGATTGATAAGCCTGATGTGCGGTTTGTCATCCACATCGATATCCCGGATTCCCCCGAGGCTTATTTTCAGGAAGCCGGAAGGGGTGGGAGGGATGGCAACAAAAGTTATGCGGTGCTTTTGTTTGAGCAGGCTGATATCCTGAAAGCAAAAACCAATTTTGCACAAAGCTGGCCGGAAATTCAGGAGATCAGGGCGATTTACAATGCGTTATGCAACTATTTCCAGCTGGCGGTCGGCTCCGGACGTGATCAGAGCTTTGATATTGATATACAGGATTTTGCGAATAAATATAAAAGGCAGCCCCGACAAGCTTATTATTGCATCAAAGCGCTCGAACAGCAGGGGTATCTCATGATGAACGAAGGGTTCAGCGATCCGTCAAAGGTGATGATAACCGTGGATCAGGAGGATCTTTACAGGTTTCAGGTGAAAAACCTGAAACTTGATCCTTTTATCCGGCTTTTACTCAGGTCATACGCAGGAATTTTCAGTGATTTTGTTAAAATAAGTGAAGAGACACTCGCATCCAGGATAAAGGCATCATCGCTCCAGGTAGTGAAAATCCTGAAAAACCTTGAACAGCTTGGCCTCATAGCTTATGTGCCCAGGAAAACCAAACCCCAGGTGTATTTCATCCTTCCCCGGCAGGACAGCTTGCGGATGTCATTGAACAACAACGATTACCTTGTCAGGAAAGAGGAGGCGCGAAAAAGGATGGAGGTGATGATCAGGTATGCCAGGTCAGCAGCAAAATGCAGGAGTGAACTTTTGCTTGAGTATTTCGGTGAAAAACAGACGGTCAGGTGTGGCCAGTGTGATGTATGCCGGAAGAGAAACAAAGTTGGCCTGAGTACCCTGGAATTTGACCAGGTGGTTGAGGTGATTAAGCCTTTACTTCAGCATGAACCCATGACCATGGAGAAGCTTCTGGAGCATCTGCCCGGTTTGCAGGAAGAGAAATTTTACAGGGTTCTGCAATGGCTGATTGATAATGAGAAGATTATTTTTATCGGGGAGAAAGTAAAATGGAACGATTAGCAGGTAAAGGCCAGAAGCTGGGTGCTAAATTTTATACTGACCCTGACGTTGTCGGTGTTGCGAGGGCATTGCTGGGAAAAATCCTCTGGTGCAAGGTGAATGGTGGGCTTGTGGGTGGTATCATCACAGAGACAGAAGCTTATGCCGGAGCGGAGGATCGCGCCTCGCATGC
>JAWOGX010000110.1:0-5300 GCA_046496455.1 Bacteroidales bacterium
GGATTGCCGGGAACTTCAATCAGACCGTTGGACTTGGTGAAACAATCGGGGCCGGTGTGCTCGGTCTGGTGCTGTGTATCCTTACCCTGCATTCGGGAACGATCTGGATTGCATTCATGGTACATGTGGCGATGGCACTCACCAACAGCTTCACCGCACTCAAATTTCATCCCGACATGCAATACATCGGAAGAAAGCAGAGATGATCCTGAGGGAGCTTCAAGAGATACATGCTTTAAGCTTCTGTTATTTTTTTGATCAAACAAAATGAGAAGAAAAGAATTACCAAAGATCACAGCAATGATTACCATTGCTTTTGGGCTCCATTCAGCAGTTACAGGTCAGACATTGACTTATCCGATTGCCGGAACCGGACAGGCAAATGCATATCATAACTCAGGAATTATCACACTGCCCCAGCCCGGGCAGCCATTCTACGGACAAAACGCCAATTATCCGGGGCAAGCGCCATCATACACCGACAATGGCGATGGGACAGTCACCGATCAGGCAACCGGCTTAATGTGGATGCAAAATGACAACGGCACTGCAGTGTTGTGGGAGGATGCCTTAAGTTATGCTGAAAATTTTTCCTTTGCAGGATACGATGACTGGAGGCTGCCGGATGTGAAAGAGCTGCAGGGAATCATCGACTATACCCGTTCACCTGGCACCACAAATTCGGCAGCCATAAATCCCTTATTCAGCTGCACACAGATCATCAATGAGGCGGGAATGACGGATTTCCCTTTCTTTTGGAGCAGTACGACCTTTTGCTCCCAAACTCCTGCAAATGGTGCCGCTGCATGCTATGTCTCTTTTGGGAGGGCGATGGGGTATATGAGCATATATGGAGGCTGGATCGATGTTCACGGCGCTGGTGCGCAAAGAAGTGACCCCAAAACGGGGGATCCTGCGAACTTCCCTTATGGGGCCGGCCCCCAGGGTGATGCGATACGCATATACAATTACGCCAGGCTGGTAAGAAATGTCGCACCTATCGCAGGATTCAACGATGTGAACCCAGTCCCGCAATACTGCATCCGTCCGAATCCCGTTTCTGATCTTTGCACAGTGACCCTGAACAAGGGATATGATCAGATTAATATTGAAATTTTCAACATAACAGGCCATAAAATCCTGGATTGTACGCAATTTCATTCAGGCTCCATTACATTGAATTTGGAAGAATTGCCCGAAGGCATTTATTTTATGGGGATTTCTGCCGGGGGCCATTGGATTGTTGGGAAATTTTGCAAAATTTAACGAACTTGCAACCCGTCGGCATAAGTTTCGGATAAGGGGTCAGCCCCTGCAAAAATCCGGTATCCAAAGAAGAATCAATAAAAAACAACAAGAATGTATCACCATATTTTTGGACCAGTTCCATCACGAAGGCTTGGTATGTCATTGGGCATTGATTTGGTCCCGAAAAAAGTGTGTTCGCTCGATTGCATATATTGTGAAGTGGGGAAAACCACAAAACTGACCCTTGAACGGAAAGAGTATCTGAAAGCCGGGAAAATCAAAGGGGAATTGCAGCACTATTTCGACAATAACCCTGACCCTGATTACCTTACGTTTTCCGGTTCGGGTGAACCTACATTGAATGTTCACATTGGCGACATCCTCCATTTTGTCAGACAAAAAAAACCGGAAATCCCTGTTGCAGTTTTAACCAACGGGACATTATTTTCTGACACCAGGGTAAGGGCAGCGATCAAGGATGCAGATATTGTTCTGCCTTCCCTGGATGCAGCATCTGAAGGTGTTTTCAAAAGCATAAACCGCCCCCACAAAGATTTGAACATTCACCAATACATTCAGGGACTCATTGAATTCAGAAAAGAATTTCACGGGAAACTCTGGCTCGAGATATTCATACTGCCGGGTTATAATGACAGCAACAATGAGCTGAATGCGCTCAAAAACGCAATTTTACAGATCAATCCTGATTCCGTTCAGCTGAACACGCTGGACAGACCCGGAACAGTGCCGGACCTAAGGGGTGCAACAAGAGCTGAATTGCAGAACATTATTGATTACTGGCAGTTGAACAATGTTGAAATCATATCAGCTGCACCTGAGCGGGAGCATCTCATGTCATACAGAAAAGACACAGAGACGGCCATTATGGAAACTCTTGCAAGGAGACCATGTACCGTTGCCGATCTTGCAGAAATATCAGGATTGCACGCGAACGAAGTGAATAAATATCTTGGTGTATTAGAGGCAGCAAAGAAAATTGAAACCATCAGGCAGAACAGGGGCATATTTTATCGCATCAGAGAAGAAAATCCATAACAACCCGGGCGGGGGGATCTCCACCTGCAAAACTCACGACTGATCACATCTCCATTTCAGCCATGATAAAATGGGGTCGTTGTCAGGTACGGGCCAGAAAAAAAGGGTAAATTTGCAAGAAAATGGTCGCCCTATTTGCATACCTGTTTTTAGCCCTATTCGTTTCCTTTCTCTGTTCTGTTGCAGAATCGGTGTTGTTGTCCACACCCCGGTCATTTCTGATTGTAAAACAAGAAGATGGTCATAGCTGGGCAGAAGCGTTTATCAACTTAAAGGTGAATATTGACAAGCCTTTATCCGCCATTTTATCATTAAATACCGTTGCCCATACGGTTGGTGCTGCCGGAGTGGGAGCTCAGGCTGTCAAGGTATTTGGAGACGCATCTTTTGGTATTGTATCAGCCATTCTGACGATCTTGATTCTGGTGCTTACAGAGATTGTTCCAAAGACTATTGGCGCCCGCTACTGGAGAAAGTTAAACAGGTTTACCTACTTTACCATAAAAATGATGATCTTCATAACCTATCCCCTTGTATTAATCTCTGCCTTCATCACCAAAGTGCTGTTTAACAATTCGACAGAACAGTCAACCAGCAGAGAGGAGATAGCAGCTTTGGCAAGAATCGGTGCAGACGAAGGATTGTTTTCGGAAAAAGAGAATAAAATAATTCAGAATATTCTCAGGCTTAAGAATGTAAGGGTGACAGAAATCATGACGCCCAGGGTTGTCGTTGCAATCGCTGATGAGAATCTGCCCCTGGGTGATTTCCTCAAGAGTAAGGATTACCTGAAATTCTCGCGAATTCCAGTATATTCTGGAAATGAAGAAAACATTACAGGGTATGTTTTCAGGCAAACGGTATTTGAAAACCTCGCTGAAGACAACCATGATCTGAGGCTTAAAGATATTAAGCGAGAGATTTTGATCGTTCCTGACACTAAAGTGTTATTCTCGCTTTGGGAGAAACTGTTGGATAAAAAAGAGCATATCGCTCTTGTCGTTGATGAGTATGGTGGATTAGATGGAATTGTCACGATGGAGGATATCATTGAAACGCTGTTAGGACTTGAAATTGTTGACGAAAAAGACACGATCACTGACATGCAAAAATTTGCCAGGGAAAGATGGGAGACCAGACAAGCCAAATACAATCTGATTGATAAGTTGACAGGAGAAACGAAATAAAATGGAGCATTACACCTCTGCCATTTTCTGAACCAAACCATTTCCAGGTGGCAGGAAGATGGCAAAAAGTGAGGTTTCCTGAGGATATTGAGGTTTATCAAAACAAACAAAGATAATGGCAGCGTTAAAAACAAAGCAAACCAATGCAGACGTGGTTGACTTTATCAATTCATTTGCAGACACGGAACAGAAGAAACAAGACAGTTTTGAACTCCTGAAGCTGATGCAGGATGTAACCGGCTTCGAGCCCAAAATGTGGGGCGCCTCCATGATCGGTTTTGGCAGCTATCATTACAAGTCGGAACGCAGCCGGCAGGAAGGTGACTGGCCCCTGGCAGGATTCTCTCCAAGAAAAGCTGCCATATCGTTGTACGTATTCACAGGACTTCCTGAACATGAGTACCTGCTGGATGGCCTCGGAAAGTACAAAATGGGAAAGGCCTGCATTTATGCCAAAAAGCTATCCGACATTAATCAGGATGTGCTTGTTCAGCTCATCAGGGCTACCATATCGTATCTGCAATCGAAATACCCATCATAGGGGCGGGGCCGGATCAGAAATATTATTACCGGTTTGCTATGCACCAGGTAATCGGATAATCAGGCCATCTTAGGGAAACGCTCCACAACATTTCCGGATCAGGCTAATCCTTTCAGTTTGTTTATGATCACTGTGGGGTCTGTGCCATTGAATACTGCACTTCCTGCCACGAGGATATTGGCACCGGCTGCAATCAGCAGGGGTGCATTGTAAATGTTCACGCCACCATCTACCTGGATCAGGGTTTTGAGTTTCTGCTGGTCAATAAGTCTGCGGAGCTCCTTCACCTTTTCCACAGATCCATCAATGAATTTCTGTCCGCCAAAGCCGGGATTGACCGACATCAGGAGGATGTAATCAGCATAAGGCAGGATGGCATCAAGAACATGGACAGGGGTGTGAGGGTTCAATACTACGCCGGCCTTCATATCCAGTTCCTTGATCTTCATCACTGTGCTGTGAAGATGAAATGAGCCTTCATAATGAACGCTGATATGATTGGCGCCCAACTCTTTAAACCGCTGGAGAAATTTCTCGGGCTTGGTAATCATCAGGTGCACATCAAGGGGTTTCCGTGCCACTTTACCAACAGCTTCCAACAAAGGCATCCCGAAAGAGATATTGGGCACAAAATTGCCATCCATAATATCAATATGGATCCAGTCTGCACTGCTGTTGTTCAGCATTTCAATATCACGGCCGAGGTTTAGAAAATCGGCGGACAATATAGAAGGGGCAATAAGAACGGATTGATTATGTTGCATATCGATCAAAGAATTTCAGCCGGCAAAAGTAAAATTAATTTCAGATTAAAAAAAAGCACGAGGCATGGAAACACTACGATCCATGCTTATGCGGGAAAATTTTAAATCTGAAATCAGAATGATGATGAACCAGAAATGCAAAAGGTTGCTTGATCAAAACTACCCGAGGTAAGTTTTCAGGATTTTGCTTCTGGATGTATGTTTCAGCCTGCGGATCGCTTTCTCTTTGATCTGGCGGACACGTTCGCGGGTGAGGTCGAATTTTTCACCGATCTCTTCGAGTGTCATGGGGTGGTGACCATCGAGGCCAAAATAGAGTTTTACGACATCAGCCTCGCGGGGTGTGAGGGTGGCAATGGCGCGATTGATCTCTTTGCGGAGGGATTCGTAGATGAGGCCTGTTTCCGGTGTGGGGGCGTCATTACGGATCACGTCGTACATAGTTGTCTCTTCGTCCTGGATCAGGGGTGCATCCATAGAGTCATGCCTTCCTGAGTTCTTCAT
>JAWOGX010000305.1:0-5572 GCA_046496455.1 Bacteroidales bacterium
AAAAGCTTCAAGATGCTCCGTTACCAACCCACTGATCTCTGACAAACGTCCCATATCCTGGTTTTTCGATTCAAACCTACATCTTTTTTCCGGGCCCTGCAAACCCATCCCTATCAAAAAAAAATCATTATGTTTGCAGTAAAGACCACAACCCTATGAACCCATTACGTTACACTTTGTTCGCCCTGATCCTGATGACAGCGGCCCTTAACGCCCAAACCTTTGAAGGGGGCATCACAGCAGGAATGGTGGCCAGCCAGGTATCCGGCGACCAGAGCGGAGGATACAACAAACTGGGTATCTACGGAGGACCCTATGCCAGTTTCCAGATCCGGGAGAGCCTGAGGTTTCAGATGGAGATCACCTATATCCAGAAGGGAAGCACTCAAAACCCCTCGGAAGACAACGGGTATTACTCCTACCGGAGCAAACTCAACTACGTCGAAGTACCGCTGATGCTCAGATATCTCCATTCCGATGCGTTCGATTTCGAGCTTGGCATTGCCTATTCCGTGCTCATCAACAGTTATGAGGAACTCTACGACGTGGAACTCAATGAACGCCCCTTCTATACCCACAACAGCTCCCTCATCGCCGGTATCTACTACAGGTTCACCGACCGCTGGAGCGCCAATTTCAGGACCTCCAACAGCATCACCCCCATCAGGAAACACAAATCCGGTCAGACATACAGGCTCAACTTCGGACAAACCAACAACCTTTTGTCACTCGGATTGTTTTATACTATCTGAGTTTATACAGTTTATAAAGTTTGTAAAGTTTGTAAAGCTGAATGAGTCTGGATTGTTTAAATTGTTTAGTCGTTTAATCGTTTAGCATTGATATTCCAACACATCACCACATCAGCACATCACCACATCATCACATCAGCACATCACCACATCATCACATCATGGAGAACCCCGGCAGAAATAACACTCCTATAAATCTCCTGGTTGCAGTGACCGGTGCCAGCGGGGCAATATATGCCCAACGTCTGCTGAAAAAGCTTGAGTCGCTCCGTTCGGAGGTGGAGCGGGTAGCGGTGGTTTTTTCGAAAAGCGGGGAGGATGTATGGAGGCACGAACTCGGGTCAGATCCTGACCAACTCCCTTTTGCCCGATATCAGAACAACGATTTCTTCACGCCGCCGGCATCAGGTTCAGGGAAATTCAACACGATGATCATCATTCCCTGCACGATGGGAACAATGGCATCCGTTGCGCAGGGCCTTGCGGACGACCTGATCGCCCGTGCCGCTGACGTAATGCTCAAGGAGCGGAAAAAACTGATCATCGTCCCCCGTGAGATGCCTTTCAACCTGATCCATATACGCAACATGGAACAGATCACCCTCGCCGGAGGGATCATCTGCCCGGCGATCCCCTCATTTTACCACAAGCCTGAATCTTTGGAGGATGTTGTGGACAGCGTGGTGAACAAAGTGCTGCAACTGGCAGGCTTTCATATCGCTGCATTTGCCTGGGGCGAGTCACCGGAGGAGTCCCGCTGAAGCACCGCATCCACATTCCGCATCATCCTCTTAAACCCCGTATCTTCCAGCGCACTCCCCCCGAAGGTTTCCTGAAACCATTTTTCATCTTTGTCTGCCCATGCTGTTGGGTGTTTGGGCCAGTGTTCGGGATAACGGTACTCCCTTCGGTTTGTCAGCCTTGACCTGTTGTTCCAGGGACAAACAGCCTGGCAGATATCGCAGCCGTAAATCTGTCCATTCATCCGGCTGGTTATTGCTTCGGGTATGGTAGGTTCATTGGAAGAATTGGTATGATAGGCGATGCAGTTCCGGGCATTCACCAGGCCCGGGGACATAATGGCATTGGTCGGGCATGCTTCCATGCACAAGGTGCATTCGCCACAGTGGTTAGCGGTAAAAGGCTGATCCGGCAACAACGCCATGGTGGTCACGATAGCTGCCAGGTATACCATCGATCCGTGGGACGGCGTGATCAGGGTGCCATTCTTGCCGATCCAGCCCAATCCCGCCTTCACCGCCAGGGAGCGCTCCGGCATGAATCCGCTGTCGGTGAAAAATTTCGATTTCCCCCCAGAATCTGCATCCTTCAGGATCTCCATGATGGGTTCACCCATCACAGGCAAACGGTGGTGGTAATCCTCCCCCCACGCATACATCGCTATGCCGGAAGTGTTTGCGGTAGCCGATTCGGCATCACCGTATGGCAATGCCAGCATAATCACCGACCGGGCTCCGGGTACAGCCATCGCAGGATTAAAGCGACGCGTCGGATCCCGCTCCAGGTATTTCATTGCGGCATGGTTACCCTCTGCCAGCCAGAGCCGGAACCGCTCCTCGGCATCCGTCATCTGCTCCGCAGCGGCAATTCCGCAACAGCAAAAGCCTGCAAGCCCAGATGCCTCTTTGATCCTCTCTTTCAGCAAATCCAATTTATGTTATCTGTGTGATAAAAAAATCCGGAACCATTCGAAATACCGATCAAAATAACCTCCCCTGGGCAGCAGAGGGTACTCTCCCCAAATGACGATACGATTTCTCTGTCGCCTCGCGGCCGCGGGGGGTGCGCACAAGGTACCCCTCCTGGATCAGGAAAGGCTCATACACCTCTTCAATCGTACCTGAGTCTTCGCCCACGGATGTAGCGATAGTCGTGAGACCCACAGGGCCTCCCTTGAACTTGTCGATGATCGCCTCCAGGATCCTGTTGTCCATCTCATCCAGCCCGTTCTTGTCAACCTGCAACGCCTCAAGGGCCATATGCACAATGTCGATCCTGATGCTGCCGTCACCCTTCACCTGCGCAAAATCGCGCACCCGGCGCAGCAGCATGTTCGTAATCCTGGGCGTGCCACGGCTACGGCGTGCTATCTCCGCTGCCGACACGTGGTCAATGGGGACGTGCAACAGCCCGGCAGACCGCTTCACAATCCTGGTCAGGGTTTCGGCATCGTAGTAATTCAGCCTGGCATTGATCCCGAACCTTGATCGCAACGGTGCTGTCAGCAACCCGGAACGGGTCGTGGCACCAATGAGGGTGAACGGGTTCAGTCCGATCTGCACCGAACGGGCATTCGGACCCGTCTCAATCATGATGTCAATCCGAAAATCCTCCATCGCCGAGTAGAGGTACTCTTCCACCACATTGCTCAACCGGTGTATCTCATCAATAAACAGCACATCGTTGGGTTCAAGCCCTGTGAGAAGTCCGGCAAGGTCACCTGGTTTGTCAAGTACCGGTCCGGATGTGGTTTTGATATTCACCCCAAGTTCACTCGCAATGATGTATGATAAGGTGGTCTTGCCCAACCCCGGCGGACCGTGCAACAATACATGATCCATTGCCTCGCCGCGCGCCGATGCAGCCTGCACGAAAACCTTCAGGTTGTCGGTCACATTCTGCTGTCCGCTGAAATCCTCAAACACCATCGGTCGCAAAGCCTTCTCAAACTCGCGCTCCATCGGCGTCAGATGCTCTTTTTCAGGATTTAGGTTGCTGTTCATTAAGATTGTATTCCGCTACAAACTTAATGATTTTACCGTAGCCAGGCACACCCCGCGAAAGGAAATCAACCGGTCGCTTATTCGACAGCAACCAACCTTATCCCCAGAAAGTTATAGGAAAAGTCGGGATCGAGATTGTATCTCCTTGCTGACCTGCACATCATGGCAGCACTGTACCATCCACCTCCCCTGAATACACGTGTTGTACCGGTTTCAGGCCCCTGGGGGTCTGTGGCTGTTTCGGAGAGATAGGGGCCATACCAATCGCTGCACCACTCCCATACGTTTCCATTCATGTCATGCAATCCCCAGGCATTGGCACCAAAACTCCCCACAGGCACGGTCTTGTTCCTGTATTCTCCCTGCGGAAAATCCTGATAGGGATTTTTGCCGTTGTAATTGGCCTGGCTTGTGGTCAGGTTTTCACCTGTATAAAAAGGTGTCGTGGTGCCGGCTCGCGCAGCATATTCCCACTCTGCCTCTGTGGGAAGCCTCGCTCCTGCCCAGGCGGCAAAAGCGGTTGCATCCTCCCAGCTTACATTGACTACCGGGCGGTCGCCCCTGCCCCAGCCATGATCGTCCGGTTTTTCACGACCTGTAGCCTCACAAAAGAGATCATACTGCGCAAAGGTTACCTCATATTTGCTCATCTTAAACCCCTTGAGCGTCACACTGATCTGCTTCTCGTCTTCAAGCCGGTCTGCTTCAGTAACAGGACTACCCATCATAAAACTGCCGCCGGGAATACTAACCCATTCGATAACCGGCTTCTGCACAACTTTCTCATGCCAGGTACCATCGTCCATAATCTGTATCATCTCACCGGTGGGGAGCTGTACCTCATGGAGCACCCGTGGGCCGGACTGGGCAAAGGAGATATGCATCCCTGCCAGCAGCAATACCATGGTAATAAATATTCTGTGTTGCATTTTCTTCATCGTTGATTTTGCGTTTTTGGTTTTTGCGATTGAAGGAAGCCATGAACTACTTCCCAACATTACCCTAAACACAACGCCCACGGATAAGTTCATCAATCTGGTGTTAAATAACTGTTAACTCTCGATATTTCATCGCTGTTTGCCTTCCTTGATTAATGAAGAGAAGCATTGATGTCCGGCATAGGCTTTCAAAAGATCATTGAATATTTTTTCAGGATAATTTTTAAAAACCTTGACATCTGCACGATTATAAACTACATTTGTGTAATATTCTATCTTCCTGATAACCAATTGTTCACTTAACCTAAACCCACCTTTATGAGAACACCATTTTTCAGAAGAACCGGGAAAATGACTTTCCTGATCTTCTTGGCTGCTGCATTGGCCTGGATGCTCCCTTCCTGCAACAAGGACATTGACTCCCCAGATCTGCCCGACACTGACGTAGTCACCATCGATTATTCCGGGAGTGGCGAGATCATTCCCGGGAAATACATTGTGATGCTGAGCAGGGATGCTGTTCCGGCATCCAAGCTGAAAGCCGCTTCCACTTCACAGGAAAGGGATGACATCGTCCGGGCAGCATCTGATGAGATCCTGACCGCAAACAGGATTTCCATTCCTGACTATGATTTTGTTTACGGCACAGCCATTCAGGGTTTTGCCGCCAGCCTCGATGAAAAGGATGTGAAAAAACTCATGGCAGATACAAGGATTGCCATTGTTGAACCCGACAGGGTTATTGCGCTGGGGCCTCCGGGGATGATGAAAAAGCCAACCCCGCCACCCCCTCCACCGCCCCCCGGACAATCTGTCCCATGGGGCATTACCAGGGTTGGATCGCCCACTGCCAGTTATTCCGGTACCAGGAAAGCCTGGATCATTGATACGGGGGTTGACCTGACACACCCCGATCTTAATGTCAATACCACACTGGCTGTGAACTACGTTGTGGGGACTACATCAGCTGCCGACCAGAACGGCCATGGAACCCATGTGGCAGGAACCATCGGTGCCATCAACAACTCCATCGGTGTCGTCGGGGTTGCACCCGGCGTTGAGGTGGTCCCTGTGAGGGTACTCGACAAAAAAGGATCTGGTACAACCTCGGGCATCATCGCAGGGGTGAATTATGTGG